>CAZKSU010000004.1:0-26547 GCA_964555455.1 uncultured Carnobacteriaceae bacterium | reverse complement strand
TGAAGCATAGTGTCTCTTCAGGAGCTTTGTTAAGCTGGATCAGTCATTAGGATCTGTTTAAATGATCCGTTTAAGCGGGTTACATCACAATCAGTTCGATAAATTCTTCTTTAGGAATTGGTCCAAAATAGTGATTAAAATCTACAGCTGCTAAAGCGTCTTGAATGGCTGCTTTGGTATAAGGAGTGCCTTTTAGTTGTTCTTCCACTTCCTCAATCGCCCCTTTACCAAAAAAGTCTCCGTAAATTTGAATCTCTGAAAGGGTTTCTTTTTCTACATTAAATTTCACCTGGACAAGTCCTGCATCAAATTTATGCTGTCGCTCGAGTTCAAAAGAAGGATTCTTTCCGAAATTCCACTCGTCATTATCTGGAATAGCTTCCTTAAATAGATGGACTTGTTCCCAATCTTCTTCTGTCAGCTCATAATGCTTAATCTCTTCGAATGAATCTGCGTCAAAAATGTGCAGAAGAATAGTGTCTTGAATTTCTTGCATGGAAGCCTTCTGGTACTTTTCTGAAAAATAAGGACGCAGGTTTGTGACCCGGCTTCGCACGGATTTTACGCCTTTGGATTGCAGTTTTTCCTTGTTGGGTTTTAAGGCTTTCGTTAACAAATCCACATCAACATCAATCATCAATGTCCCATGCGCAAATAGTCTTCCGTTTTTTGTGGACATCGCATTCCCGGAAAATTTCTTTCCATCAATGACTAAATCATTTCGGCCACTTAATTGAGCATCTGTGGCTCCCATTTTATGGAGTGCTTCTAAAATCGGTTCCGTAAACCGTTTAAAATTTAAAAAAGCATCGCCATCGTCTTTAGTAATAAAACAAAAAGCTAATTGCCCAAGGTCACTGAACATGGCTCCGCCGCCGCTTGCTCTGCGGATGACTGGAATATCATGTTCTTTCACATAAGGATAATTAACTTCTTCATACGCATTTTGAAACCGTCCAATGCCAATGGAAGGATCCATTCGGTAAAAAAATAAAATCGGTTCTTCTACGACTTCATTTGCAAGCAAAAAGCTTTCGACAGAGACATTTATTGCTGGGTCAGTACTCTTTGAATCAACTAAATACACGGCTTTCCCTCTTTCTCATTCTTTTCATTTCGTGCCTTTCTATTTTAACATAGCGTTTCATTTTAGCCTGGTATTGGGCTTATCAAAAAAGATGGATACAGAGAAAGAGTGCTTTAGGCGTGCAGGAGCAGGCAAAGCCCGTAAGCGAATTGGTTGAGCTATTCGGTATTTTTGTCTACTATTCATTTAGAAGAAAAATAATAAAGGAGTTGAAGAGATGTCACTATTTGATAATATAGGCAGTCTGATGACGACATTAATGCAGCCAGATCAGCATGAAGAGAGTCAGCAATTAGCTAACCGAGCGGGTGTCGATAAGAGTGATTTTGCTAAAATAGCTTCCGTCGGCTTACCCTTAATTCTGCAAGGAATGAATCGGAACAACCAAGACCCGCAAGGTCTAGAATCATTTAACCAAGCACTCAATCAGCACCAAGAACGAAACAACTATCAATCGTTCAATGAATTTTCAAAAAATGTCGATGCACAAGAAGGAGATAAAATCCTCAATCATGTATTCAGCAATGAGAAAGAAGAAGTCAACAATTCTCTGGCGAATCAATTAGGGATTAATTCGGATACAGTGAAAAAAACACTCGCTGTGTTAGCCCCTATTGCAATTAAATATTTAGCGGATCGCAAAAGAGAACAAAACTTAGATCCGCAGGGCATTCAACGAGAGACAGAAAAATTGACACGTGAAGCAGCAATGAAAGCTAGAGAGCCGAATGCAAATCAGCCATCAGGTGTTGAAGGTTTGTTGGGTAATTTATTAAGTAGTTTTACGGATTCTTCCAATAACCAAAAAGAGAATAAGGGATTGCTTGGCAATTTAACGGATTTATTCAAGTAACCGCACGTAAAGGCTGGGGCAACGGTTTCTCAGTAAAAATAAAGAATGAAACTCCCCTTAAAGTAAATCTGCTTTAGGGGGAGTTGTTGTATAGGAGTCTGGTGACCTCTCTACTCACAGATAGGGGCAGGAAATGGAATGTTTTCCCATAAAGGTCATGCGAGAAGAGGACAAGAAGGAGGAATCATTGTGACTGAGCAAAAAGGCTTAACGATTTTACAGGTCAATGATGTCCACGGCTATTTGGAGGAACATTGGGAGACCTTTTATAAGGGAGACGAGGTAAAGTTCCGTAAAACAGGCGGCTACGCAAGAATAGCTGAGTATGTCAATCGGGTCCGGCAAGAGACAGAAGGAAATGCCTTATTATTAGATGGCGGGGATACCTTTCATGGGACTTATCCTGTCGTAAAAACAAAAGGCAAGATTTTGCTGCCTATTTTGAATCAATTAGGGATTGATGGAATGACGGGGCACTGGGATTTCGCTTACGGCCCGAGACATCTGCAGGAAATAGCCGCTGCGCTGAATTACCCGATGCTTGCGATCAACTGCTACAAAAAAGAGACAAAAAAACTCGCCTTTCAGCCCTACCACATTAAAAGAATGAATGGCCTCAAAATTGGAATAATCGGTATTGCGGCAACAATTGTGGATAAGACGATGCCAGCTCAATTTAGTGAAGGCATTTCGCTCACAACCGGTCAAAAAGAACTGCCGAAATATATTAAAGAAGTCAAAGAAGAACATGCTGTCGATCTTGTGGTTGTGCTGTCTCATTTAGGCTATCCGCAAGACATAGAAATGGCTGAAGCAACCGATGGCATTGATGTTTATTTGAGTGCGCACACGCACAATCGTATCTACGAGCCTGCTGAAGTGAACGGAGCAATTGTTATACAATCAGGCTGCCATGGCTCCTTCATCGGGCGGTTAGATCTGACGGTAAAAGATAAAAAAATTACAGCTTATAGTCATGAATTGGTCACAATGGATGAAACCATTTCAGAAGAACCGGAAATGAAAGAATTGATTGAGGAAAAAGTAAAACCTTATCGAGAAGAGGTCAGCCAAGTGATAGGGGAAACGGCCACGGATCTCTATCGGAATGAAGTATTGGAAAGTACGATGGACAACTTTCTTTTACAAAGTTTGTTGGAACATACAGGAGCAGAGGTGGCTTTTTCCAATGGCTGGCGCTACGGGGCTCCGGTTCCAAAAGGCCCTTTGACTCTCAACGATTTATGGAACATCATACCGGTCAATCCTCCTGTTTCAACCGTTAAATTAACGGGTCAGGAAATATGGGATATGCTGGAAGAAAACTTAGAAGCTACTTTTTCTAGAGAACCCTTTAAGCAGATGGGCGGCTATGCCAAGCGGATGTTGGGGCTAAAGCTCTATGCAAAACTTGAAAATCCAAAAGGGCATCGCCTCCAGGAATTATTTATAAAAGGCGAACCAGTAGACAAAGAGCGTGTCTATCCAGCCACCTTTGTTACGGTCCAAGGGGTCCCCGCTAAATACGGAAAAGACAGAAAACAATTAAATACTGGGGCAATTGAAGTGCTACAAAATTATGTAGAAAAACATAAAACGGTGGAAGCCCCGCATCGTGGAACAATTACCCTTATCTGATAGACCGAGGTTGTCCGTTTAAGAATAAAAAAAGTAAAAGCTTGAGAGAGTCAATAGGTCCAGACCACCCAGCAGATAGAAAGGCGAGGGGGAATGCCATGAAACCAGAGGACAGGGAAATTGATAAAGAGTTGAGATTGAGAGGCTTCCTTCATAGTTTACTAATTCGAAAAACCAACGAAGAGAAGTATATCCAATTCATGCATACGGTCAAGAAACTGACTGAAAGATTGAAAGGTAGAAAGGCTAGAGGGTTACATACTTCTGAGCGGTGGCTCACGCGAGCGGATGGGTCTAAATTACGATTATGCATTTACAGACCCCACCATTTGAAGAAAAAAGCGCCTGGTGTGATGTGGCTCCATGGCGGCGGCTATGCTCAAGGCATCCCTGAACTTTTCGTCCAGACTTATAGACGATTAATAGAAGCAAGAGACTGTGTCATTGTTGCTCCTGACTACCGCTTATCCATTGAAGCGCCCTATCCAGCCGCTTTAGAAGATGCCTATGCGACGCTTTTGTGGATGAAAAATCACGCTAAAGAACTCAGCATCCGCAGTGATCAACTGATGGTAGGCGGGGAGAGCGCAGGCGGCGGCTTGACAGCTGCGGTTAGCATGTATGCACGTGATAAAAAAGAAGTCAATATTGCCTTTCAAATGCCGCTGTATCCTATGCTGGATGACCGAATGGAAACAGAGTCGGCCAGAGGGAATTCTGCGCCTGTTTGGAATTCGAAAACGAATAAATGGGCTTGGAAACTGTATCTGGGAGATTTGTACCGAACTGAGGTGCCTATTTACGCTGCACCGGCTCGGGCTACTGACTATAGCAATCTTCCGCCGACCGTAACCTTTGTGGGCGTGCTGGACCCTTTTCTAGATGAAACGAAACAGTTTGTTAAAAATTTAAAAGCAGCCCAAGTGCCTGTCTCTTTTGAAATTTTTGAAGGAAGCTATCATGGCTTTGAGCTTGTAAAACCAAAAGCCAAAAAGAGTCAAAAGGCGCTTGCTTTTTTTATCCAATCTTTTAAATACGCAGCAGACTATTATTTTATAGAGCAAAACGATTGACAGAGTCTGGCTTTCATGCAGAGAGGCTGGGCTTGCCAGCCATTGAAAAATAAAGGAGATAAAATCTTTGAGTCCTGGTGAATCAGGTCGCTTAAAGGTTTTTTTGTTTACTTTGAACAAGAATAATAAAACTTGCCTGTGAATTACCAAACTTGAATAAACCCCTTGTTCTGACTTGATTATAGGAAACAACATGCTATAATCAGCTTGTGATGTGAATAACATAACAAGAAAAGGAAGGATGTATTCAAATGAAATTATTATTACTTGGTGGCGCAGGTGCCATGGCCGGCTATACTTTAGAAAAATTATTAGCAGACAATTTTTTCCAGAAGATTGTTGTAGCGGATTATAATAAAGAAGCCGCAGAAGAAAAAGTAGAAAGTCTGGGGCATGATGTATTGACCGCGGTAGGCATCGATGTTCACGATAAAGAGGCGTTAGTCAATTTAATGAACGATGCGGATGTTGTTGCGAACTGTACAGGTCCGTATTACTTACTTTTGGAACCAGTAATGGAGGCCTTCTTTGAGTCAAGCTGTAAAAAATATGTCGACTTCTGTGATGATATTGAAGCCATGGAAGCTGTCATAACCGATGAAAATAAAAAACGAGCAACAGAACAAGGGCAGACAATTATCATTGGGCTAGGAGGAAGCCCAGGCCTTCTTCCAGTTGAAATTATGTACGGTGCCTCTTTAATGGATAAAGCTGATACAGTCCAGCTCAATATGTTGATGGATGAGCTTGAAGAAGGTGGAGTAGCTGTTTGGGATCATATGCTGGAAAACTTCCAAGGGAAAATTGCCGTGTATGAAGATGGGGAACTGGTTGAACGTGAAGGCTTTGAGGAGGTTATCGAATATACCTTCCCAGAAGAGATTTTTGGAGAGATTGGCACTGTGAAACTGTATGATCTAGGGCATCCAGAACCACTGACTATTCCTCAAGCTCTACCAGAGATTGAGAATGTCTATGTAAAATGTGCCTTTTACCCGCCAGCAGGTATGGATTATGTCGTTGAAATGAATCGTCAAGGATTTTTGAGCACAGAAAAAGTTGAAGTCGATGGCACCGAGGTTTCTCCACGCGGTGTATTCTTAAAGATGTTAGAAAATACATTGATGAACCCTGATTATCCGGGTGGTTTCCAACCAAAAGGACGCGAACCAGAAGATTACGGAACAGGTACAGTGATAGACATCTATGGAACTAAAGAGGGCAAAAAAGCGCATTTCCGCAGTGCTTTTCAAGCAGATATGGGGACCCTGACAGGTTATCCGCTGGCTCTGGGCGCTATTTTACTTGGTAAAGGTGAAATCAATGAGCCTGGCATTATGATTCCTGAAGAAGCTATTAAGGATAGAAAAGAATTTGTAGATGAAGTCTTCCATTCCATCAAAGAGCTAGGCCATCCAGTCAAAAAAGTTGCAGAAATCACTTACGGTTTATAGACACTTGTCTGGAAAAGACGCATAGTTTTGCGCTTAAAGAAATCCCCTTGAAGAGAAGATCTTCAAAGGGATTTTTTAAATGGTTTACCATTCTTCAGGTTCATAGTCCAGTTCATCAAAGAGTTCGTTCTTTTCTTTTTTCGATAAATAGCGCCACTCACCTTGAGGCAGGTTGCCTAAATGAATATTCATTACACGCAGACGCTGCAAGCGGTAGACCTCGTATCCCAGCGCTTCGCACATACGGCGAATTTGGCGATTCAAACCTTGCGTTAAGATAATGTTGAATTCATATTTTGACAGTTGTTCTACTTTACAAGGAAGTGTCGTCGTTCCTAGAATACGAACCCCTGTAGACATAGCTTCTAAAAATTCAGGAGTAATTGGCCGGTCAACAGAGACGACATATTCTTTTTCATGACGGTTTTCAGGACGCAGGATTTCGTTGACGATATCACCGTCATTGGTCATTAAAATCAAACCTTCCGAATCCTTATCTAAACGGCCAATATTAAAGACACGAAAGGGCTGATTCACAAGTCCTGCAATATTGCCTTTGACATCTCCGTCAGTGGTGCTTGTAATGCCAACAGGCTTGTTTAACGCAATATAAACGTTATTATTTCTTGGAACATAGAGCTGGTTCCCATCCACTCTCACATCATCCCCAGGTTTCACTTCCATTCCGATCTTTGCTTGCTTCCCGTTCACAAAGACTCTTTTTTCTTCAATTAGCCGGTCAGCCCCTCGTCTGGAATGTTTGCCTGCTTCTCGTATAAATTTGTTGATTCGCATACCGCACGTCCTTCATTTGAATTGTAGCTCTAACTATACGTTATTTTCTCTAGGAAGCAAGTGGCTTAAAAAAACAGCCGATTGCTCTCAATTTAGTAATAAAAAGTTCATCTTTTTGCTTTATACTAGGAGGGAATACAATTAAAGGAGTTTTTTAATGGTTAAAAAATTATTATGGAAATTTGCCCGTTTTATGTATGGGCGTAATGGAGTGGATTCGCTCTATCTTGCCAGCAGTTTTCTTTTACTGGGATTGTTCCTGCTCCAGATTTTTTTACAAAGTACACTGCTCAATATTTTATCTCTCGCATTAATGATCTGGATATTCTATCGTTTCTTTTCAAAAAATATTGCAGCCCGGCAAGCAGAGAATCGGAAGTTTATGCAGTGGGTGGGAGTTGTGCAGCCAAAGTGGAATAAAGGAGTGCGCAGAATAAAAGAGCTTCCGACTCACCGTTACCGGACCTGTTCCAACTGTGAAACAACCCTGCGATTGCCGCGCAAACGAGGCAAACACAAAGCGCGCTGTCCTCGGTGCAGTCATTTGATGGAAGTAAAGATTATTATTTAGTCAACAGACTAGAGAAACCCGCAAAACCGGCTCCGGATTTGTGGGTTTTTTTAACCTGCTCGCTACAGACATCGTCTGTAAAGTAATTTTACTAGATAAAACGCTTTAAATAGAGAAAAAATCTACCTGCTCTTGCTTTATAAATCATCATATGATAGCATGGCTAAATGTAACGACATTGGATTCAGAATACTTCCTGTGGCGCTGCCAAGGATACCCCTCAGTTCTTGGAGTTGATTCATCCTTTAAACAGCCACAATCCACCTGATCCTTTAAGTGTCCAGTGAGAGAACTCGTACATCACTTCGCAAAACCTATTTATCCATTTGCTTTAAAATCAAAATATCCATTTCAATTGAAGAGTAAAAAAATTAAGTTCATCAGACGACTTGTCCTTAAAATGAACGGGTCAGGCTGATGAAAAGAGTTGCAATTATTTATTGAAAGCTTTCTTGCCTGAAATAAACTCCTCTATCGGAAACCTCAATTTTTATTTTCAGTATAAGTTTGAAAGGGTCATAAGAGACCAACAGAGAGAAGCTACATAGAGGTTTCAATCAGTGAAAAAGCCGATGAATGAAAGGCTCAAGAAATAAGATGGCTTAGAGAGCTTGATGCAGCAATCTGGAGCCGTATGGATGCTTATAAGGGCACTGCTGCATTTAAACACATGAGAGAGATTTAAAAAATACAAAAAAGGAAAGGATGGATGGATTTATAGCCATGAAGAAACTTAATGTGGTTTCTTACGGTCTAGATGGAATGATCTAAACAGTTAACCCAATCATTGCGTTAGCTCTAAATGAAGATTGTTCAAGAGGAGCTAAAGCACGCAATGGTTGAGAGATGAGTTAAAAAAATAAAATAGGAGAGATTAAAAATATGGTAAAGTTTTTACGTAAATTGCCGGCGGGGCTGTTTCTAGTGCCCTTAGTTTTAAGTATGATCGTTTACACAATTGCGCCAAACTTAATGATGACAGGCGGGATGGTTCAATCTTTATTTTCAGGAGAAGGAATTGGCTTTATGGTTGCTGCCTTAACTTTTTATTCTGGAACGAACTTGAACATCAAACGTTTGGTTCGAGTACTTAAACGGCATGGTGTTATTTTAGTGGTGAAAGCCGTTGTTTCGTTAATTCTTTCATTCGCTTACATTTATTTCTTTGGTCAAGAAGGGATATTAGGCATCAGTGCCGTGGCTTTTGTTGTTGCAGTATGCAGTACGAATCCAGCCATTTATATGTCAATTGTCGAATCATACGGTGATGATGATGATCCGACAGCTTTTGGTCTGACTGGTTTATTCAGTATTCCGCTATTCCCTATTTTCGTGTACAGTTTTGTTGCCGGAAGCGCGGGCGGAGGAATGGATTGGACACCTGTCATTACTACATTGATTCCATTGATTATCGGAATTATTCTTGGAAATATTGATCCGGAATTTGGAGCCGTCTTTGCGCCAGGAATTGGTGCTATTCTGCCGCTCCTTGGTTGGAATCTAGGGCAAGGCATGGATCTTGTTGCTGCAGTAAAAGCAGGCGGGCCGGGATTGATTTTAACGGCTGTTTTCATTCTGCTAAATGCTTACCTCTACTTCTTGGATTACAACATTTTAGGTAATAATGGAGTCGTAGGCTTGTCGCTGATTAGTGTGGCTGGTGTGTCCGTTTCTACCCCAGCGGTATTGATGACGCTGTACCCAGAGATTGTTGGAAACTACGTCGTTGATGCAACGTCTCAATTACTGTTAGTTTGTGTCATCACAAGTATTCTGGCGCCAATTGCTTCTCAATGGCAATATAAACGAGTTTACGGCACACTAATGCCTGGTCAACAAACCAGCTAAACCTGTATTTCAATAGAAAGTTTAAAAGATAAAATGAATAAACTCCCTTTAAGGTAGATGCTAAACCAGTATAGCTACTTTAGAGGGAGTTTTTCTTTGGACATGTTACGCAGTGTGAAAATGAGCAAGGGACAGTAAATCTTCATCTGTGAAAGGTTTATAGAAAGTATTTGTAAAGCGGACTGTGCTACAATAGTTTTATAAAACAATCTGTGGATGGATACAGCTAAAGCTAAGTATATCCCCAAGTATAGAAAAGGATAAAAAGGGAGGGATGGCATTGAATAAGAGTGTGAGACAAAAAGACAAAAGGCTTCACCTCATTCTTCTAGGGCTTGCTGCCGCTGCTTACCTGCTTTCTGCGATTCAGCCGTCTAACTTTTTTTCTTGGATCGGCCAAAGCACTCCGGCCGCCTTATATGTTCTGCTCCTTGTTTTGCTCTATCCTCGTTTCCGTTTTACAACATTCACGTACATTCTCGTCTTTCTGCATGTCTTACTGCTGCTCTATGGCGCCCACTATACTTATTCCAATAACCCCTTGTTTGATCAATTGGCTGAATTTTTCGGCTGGCAGCGTAATTACTTCGACCGAGTAGGCCACTTTGCCCAAGGATTTGTGCCCGCTTTTTTGTTTAAAGAGTTTTATCTTCGAGGCGGTTTTGTGAAACAAGGAAAGGTTCTCTTGTTCATCGTCATATTATCCTGCCTTGGTTTAAGTGCTGCCTATGAACTAGGCGAATTCGCGATTGTCCAGCTTCTAAACGTGCCGATCGACGCTGTAATGGGAACACAGGGCGATGCATTTGACAGTTATTGGGATATGCTGTGGGCATTGATCGGCTCCATTGCCGCTCTCTTTATCTTTGGAAACATGCATAGTCATCAAATGAATCGCGGCAACTAGAGGAATTCATTCAAATAATTACCTATTTCATAAAGACCCAAGTGTAAGACTCAGGGTCTTTATTTATTTTGCCTGTTGCTTATAAAACATTCGTTCATTTTATGCTTTTTTAAGAAGCTAATTGTTGCTATTTTTTTTAGGTTTTGGTATTCTTTTTTAAAGTATTTTATCAGATGATAAAATACTTATCAATTGATTAAAAGATAGGAGATTCGATATGAAGCGAGTAAATATAGTAGGCGCAGGAACAGCGGGCTTAGCCGCCGGTGTTCGGCTTCAGCATATTGGCTATGATGTCCATTTATATGAAAAGAATCCAAAAGTCGGCGGAAAAATGTACCAGATTAAAGAAGAGGGCTATACCTTTGATGTGGGGCCTACTATTGTGATGACACCGGAAATTTATAACGAAGTTTTTGAATTTGCAGGGAGAGACCCAAAAGAGTATATCCCGATGAAGCGGCTGGACCCGATGATGGGAGTAAGCTATAGAGATGGCACCCACTTCAGTCTTTCCAATGACTTGGTTGAGTTGATCGATACTCTTGAAAAGCGCTCAGAAGGCGATGCCATAGGTTTCTTGAAGTATCTTGCCAGTATTTACGAACGTTATACTGTGGCCAAAAACAATATTTTAAATCGGCCGTATCGCAATCTCTGGGAATTCATCAAACCAAGTGCCCTGGTCGACTTATATAACCTAAAAACGTTTAATAATGCCTATAGTGAAATGGACAAGTTTTTAGACGACGAGCATTTAAAGAAAATGTTTGGCTTCCAGACCCTTTATATTGGAATCTCGCCCAATAGCGGCCCCTCTTTATATAACATCATCCCGATGCTTGAGCTTTTTTATGGGGTTTGGCACATTGAAGGCGGTATGCGTACGATGGCTACGGCCATGGCAGATTTATTTGAAGAGCTAGGCGGAACCCTTCATCTCAATGCACATGTAGACGAAGTACGATTTGAAGACGGGAAAGCCACAGGAATTGTTGTAAATGGCGAGGAAGTCTTGTCCGATTACACCATTGTGAATGCCGACTTTCCTTATGCGATGAAGCATTTAATTCCGGATGAAAAAAACCGGGGAAAGTATACAGATAAAAAAGTAGATGCTATGGACTATTCCTGTTCTTGCTTCATTTTGTATTTAGGAACAGACAAGGAGTATCCAAGCGACACGGTGCACACTTTCCATATGGCTGAGGATTTTGATCGGAACATTTCGGATTTATTCGATACGGGTGTGCCGCCAGAAGATCCTTCAATCTATGTCTTCAACGCATCAGAAGCGGATAAATCTTTAGCTCCGGAAGGGAAATCGGCTCTCTATGTCCTAGTGCCGGTTCCTGATTTAACTTTATATGATGACTGGTCCGAGGAGTTCGTTCAAGACTACCGCAATCGGGTGCTGGATATATTAGCTGAACGCCCCGAGCTCTCTGACCTGAAAGAACATATTTCCTTTGAACGCATTTATACACCCAAAATGTTTGAACAGCATTTCAATGCCTATAATGGCGCGACATTTGGTTTAAGACCGACCTTGTTTCAGAGTGCTTACTTCCGCCCTCATAATAAGTTTGATTACGCAGACAACTTATATTTCTGCGGAAGCAGCACCCATCCGGGCGCCGGGGTTCCTACGGTCTTACAGAGCGCAAGATTATCCGTAGAGGAGTTGTTAAGAGATGACGGCAACACAGAATATATCGGAACTGTTTCGGAAGCATAAAGAGGATTTCGCCTATTGTGAACAAGTGATAAAAACACATTCAAAGACTTTTTACGCAGGCTTCTCCTTGCTGCCTAAAGAAGCAGCGATGAGTGTCTATGCAGTGTATGCTTTTTGCCGAAAAGCGGATGATTTAGTCGATGAGGAGCTGGACGCAGAAGGTTTAAAGCGGTTAGAAGCCGACCTTTCCTTATTTGAAGAAGGGAAAGAAAAAAATCATCCGGTTTGGCGCGCCCTCCGTGTGGTCTTTACAGTCTATGAGATGTCAATCGATCCTTTTTACGACATGATTAAAGGTCAGCAATTGGATCTAGATTTTAAGCAGCCGGCGACGCAAGAAGATTTAGAAGACTACAGCTATTATGTGGCGAGCTCTGTAGGTCTGATGCTGCTTCCAATTTTGACAAAAACTCCGGAGAAGGTACAAGAAGAAGCGATTGCTTTAGGAAAGGCGATGCAGCTTACCAATATTCTGCGGGATATTGGGGAAGATTTAGACAATCATCGCGTGTACTTGCCAAAAGAGGTCATGGACCGCTTTGGCTACTCGGTGGAAATGCTTGAACGCGGTGAAATCAATCCGCAGTTTATTGCCTTGTGGGAATACGAAGCCAAGGAAGCCAACCGCTTCTATAAGCAGTCTTTAAATATGCTGAAAGAGTTAAACAAAGAAGCCAGAAGGCCGCTCTATCTTTCATTAATCTTTTACAGAGAGATACTGGCAGCCGTTCGTAAAAACGATTATCAGTGCTTTAACAGACGGGCTGTTGTGAGTCACCGTCGAAAAATGGAACTTTTAAAACAAGCAGATCAGAAATTGATCTAAACCCGTTTTGCTTGTCATAACAGAAAGAATGAAGGTGTTAGAGTGAGACCAAAACGGATGACAACAAAACAGATTATTTTATATGAAGCGGGCAAGTTATTTATGGACAAAGGCTTCCAAGCGACTTCGACCCGTGAAATTGCAATAAATGCTGAGATTACTCAGCCGAATTTGTATTATCATTTTAAAACGAAAGAGGATATCTATATTGCAGTCTTGGAAGATTTATCAAGCGAAGTGAAAGAAGCACTTGATCGATTAGTCAAGGAAGCAGAAGAGGATCTCGTAGCGAGCCTGCAAAAGATATTAACCTATTTGCGTGAAAAGCATCCGGTAAATTTCTCGATTATGAGCCATGATATGACTTATGAAATTTCCGAAGAAAACCATCTGCATTTATATCACATCTGGCAGGAATCTTATATGATGCCGCTTGTCCGTCTATTCAGCCGCTATGTGGATGAAAGCAGTCCTTTCACTGCGGAAGAATTGGCGCGTTACTATTATTCAGCTATGGCTCCTTTTATGCAAAAAGACAATAACTTCCATAAAGAAGTTGAAGCTGAAAAAATTATCTATCTATTTGTCTATGGCATTTTAGATAGAAAGGAACAGGAGTAAACAAATGAACGCATTCTATTCTGAAGTGCTTACAGCTCTTCAAGCAGAAAATAAAGAACGTGCCGTCAAGTTATGTATGGATGCCCTAAAAAAAGGCCGGATTCCTGTAGTTGATTTATATGAAAAGATTTTATCTCCAGGGCTCGCCAGTGTGGTGGACGAATATCCGGAAGTGGAAGATTTAATCTGGCGTGAGCACGTCCGCAGCGGCATTATCCGCACAATCATTGAATCGGCTTATCCCTATGTGTTAAAGCAAAGAAAAGAGCTGAACGGAAAAAAAGTTCTCGTCGTGTGTCCGGAGTTTGAAGAACATGAACTAGGGGCACGCATGGTGTCGGACTTTTTCCGTCTGGAAGGTTTTGAGACGACTTTTATCGGTGCACGCACACCGGTGAACACGATTCTTAAAGCTATAGAGATTGTTCAGCCGGATTATTTAGTTATTAGTGTGACCAATTTTTATAACTTTGTTTCTGTCCAGAAAACCATTGATGAAATGAAAGTAAAATCGGCACACAAGCTGACCTATATCGTGGGCGGCCGTGCCATCCAGGCCAATCCTGAAGCCGTGAATTTTGTCGGGGCGGATTTCAGCCTGAACAGTTATAAAGAAATTCAACAATTGAGAGAAGGAGCCATGTAAGATGAAATTAGCATTTAGTATCGGGATGCGCTTTTTGAACAAAAGCAAAGGGCAGACTCTCTTAATTATTATTGGTATTGTGATTGGGGTAGCGGTGCAAGTGTTTGTCGGTTCGCTGATTGACGGCTTGCAAGTTTCCCTCGTAGACGGCACGATCGGCAGCTCGCCTCATCTAACGATTATTGCGGAAGAATCCGGTGAAACTTTCCAGGAAGACGAGTCCTTAATTGAAGAGTTAAAAGACGATGAACGGTTAACCGCCGTGTCAAAATCTTTTAGTCGAAATGGTTTTGTCCTGCAAGATGAAGAGGAGACAACAGGTGTTTTGCTGCGGGGGTTTGAATTGGAAGAGGCCAATGCCATTTATAACTTTGAAGAAGCCTTAGTAGAAGGCGACATGCCCGCCGATGAGAAGGAACTCTTGATTGGTACAGACTTTGCGGAGGACACGGGAATGGCTCCCGGAGATACCCTGGAGTTTATCGCGACGGCGAATACAGTCGAAGAATTAGAAGTGGTCGGGGTTTTTGATTTAGGCGTTTCCAGCCTCAATGAATCCTGGGTCATTTCAGATTTAGCGACCGCTCAGTCCATTTTCGAAGAAGAAGGGCAGCTCTCGTCGATTGAAACACAGGTGACGGATGTGTTTGCCGCTGGCGATTTGGCCGCTGAGATCGAGAACGAGCTGGTGGGTGCAGGCTTGGTGACCACAAACTGGGAAGAAGAAAATGAGTCCTTGCTTTCAGGCTTAACGGGCCAATCGATTTCTTCGTATATGATTCAAATCTTTGTTTTGATTGCCGTCCTTTTAGGAATCGCCTCTGTGCTTGCGATTTCCGGGGTTCAAAAATCGAAACAGCTCGGAATTTTAAAAGCCATGGGGATTAAAGACCGCACGGCCGGACAGATTTTCCTGTTCCAAGGGTTTGTTTTAGGCACAGTGGGTGCTTTGGTGGGAGCCGGTGTAGGCATCGGCTTGATGTACGGCTTCTCCACCTTTGTGAAAAATGCAGATGGCTCCGCCTTAGTTCCCTTCTATATCGATCCGCAGTTTGTGGCGATTTCCGTTGGAATTGCGATTGTCGCTTCGACAATTGCGGCTTTCATTCCAGCGAAGAATTCGTCAAGATTAAATCCAATCGAGGTGATTCAAAATGGGTAAGCTACTTGAATTAAAAGAGATTAACAAAATATACGGGGATAAAGTGAAAAACCAAGTATTGTTCGATGTGAGTTTAGATTTTGAAGAATCGAGTTTTAACGCCATTATCGGCCAATCAGGCAGCGGGAAATCGACGCTGATGAATATCATTGGCACGCTGGATCAACCCACCAGCGGCCAAGTCATCGTTGACGGAAAAGATACTTCCCAGCTCAATAAAGATGAGCTGGCCGTTTTACGCAATGAGACGATTGGATTTATCTTCCAATTTCACCACTTGCTTCCGGAATTTACGGTGCTTGAAAACATTTTGATGCCTTACCGGATTAAAGAGGGTAAGGTCACACCAGAAGCACAGGAGCGGGCAGATTACTTGATTGAAATGGTGGGTTTGAGTAAAGTGAAGAACAATGGCTCCACTGAAATTTCAGGCGGACAGCAGCAACGGGCAGCGATCGCCCGGAGCTTGATCAATGAGCCGAAACTGATTTTAGGTGATGAGCCGACTGGAAACTTAGACTCAGATACCACGGAGACCATTTTTAATTTAATGAAAGAAATCAATAAAGAGTTGAAAACCACTTTTATTTTAATTACCCATGATCAAAAAGTCGCTCAGCAGACAGATCGTGTCATTGAAATTATTGATGGGTATGTCGGTTTGGATATGGACAATTTGTAAGACAGCATATAGAGGAGAGATGCGGATGAAAATCGGTTATGCCTGCTTGATGGTGGGGGTGCCAGACACCACAATCAAAACAACACGGAAAGCCAATGCAACACCCGAACGCTTGACTGAACTGATTCAGCACAATCTGGCTTCGATGGAAAAAATGATTGATTACAATATTGAGCATGGAATTCAGATGTACCGTATCAGTTCGGACATTGTCCCTTTTGCCTCGGATTTAGAAACGAATCAATTGGATTGGGCCGGCTTGTTTCGCGAGACGCTAGAACGCTTAGGTGAGAAAACTAAAGCGCACGATCTCCGTGTGTCGATGCATCCGGGTCAATATACCGTCCTGAATTCTCCAGACGCCGGAGTGGTTGAGCGGGCTATTTTGGACTTAGAGTATCATACGCAATTTTTAGATGCCCTTGGTGTAGAGGACTCCCATAAAATTATCCTGCATGTCGGTGGAGTCTATGGCGATATGGAGGCGGCAAAAGCACGATTTATTGATGTGTATAACACATTGAACGATCGAGTGAAAGCGCGTTTGATTATTGAAAATGACCATAATCTCTATACGATTTCAGATGTCTTAGAAGTGAGCGAAGCCACCGGCGCGCCTGTAGTGTATGACAATCTCCATAATGCGTGCAACCCCAGTGATCCGGCAGTTTCTGATGCTGAGTGGATTGCGGAAGCGAAAGAAACTTGGGGATCTGCGGATGGGCGGATGAAAATTCACTATTCTCAGCAAAAAGCAGGCGGACGATTGGGCGCCCATACGGAGACCATCTATATTGAACCTTTTATGGCTTTTTATAAAGAAGTAGCGCCTTTAAATGTAGACATTATGCTGGAAGTGAAGGATAAAAACTTATCGGCAGTGAAAGCCAATTTAGCGACCACAGAGAATCCGCAGCTGAAGGATTTAGAAAATGAATGGGCGCGTTATAAATATGCAGTCCTCGCGCATTCTCCTAGAAACTACCAAGCCATCCGGACATTGCTAAAAGACAAGTCCGCTTATCCGGTGGTTGCTTTTTATAAGCGGATAGAAGAAGCACTGGATACGGTACCCGATAAAAATGTGGAGCTGAATGCTTTAGAACATGTCTGGGGCCATTTAAAGAAAAAGGTTTCCGATAAACAGGCGGCTCGTTTTGCCAAAATGAAACAGCAGTGGCTGGATGACGAAATCAAACTTTCTCGTCTGAAAAACTGGATGAAAAAGCAGGCTGAAAAAGTCGGCGAAACTTACTTGCTCCAGTCTCTGTATTTTGATTTAGATTAGTTAAAAAGTTTAGCCTATCCTTCTAAACAACCATTCGCTGAATCGGCGGATGGTTTATTCTTTGGCCAGTTAACTGAACCCTCTAACTTCCCACCCTCTCTAAATAAGCTGAAATTTTGGGCTGCGTGCCTGAAGTATAGTATGATAAAGGGGAGAACAAATAGATAAAGGAGTGTTTGTATGTCAGATTATGAATTACCGAAAGTTTGGAAGTGGGAAGACGAAAAAGATGAAAGAGGAGGGAATCGCCCTGATGCGGGAAGCCGTTTTGAACAGACTTTGCCAGTCGGCGACGCGCCATTCCAGCTGTATTCTTTAGGCACGCCGAATGGCATCAAAGTTACGCTGATGTTTGAAGAGCTTAAAGAAGCAGGAGTGGAAGTGGCGTATGATGTCTACAAAATCCATATCGGAGAAGGCGACCAGTTTGGCTCAGATTTTGTGGAGATTAACCCAAACTCTAAAATTCCAGCCCTGGTCGACCAAAGCCAGGAGCCGCGGCTGGAAATTTTTGAATCGGCCTCCATTTTGCTTTACTTAGCGGAGAAATTTAACCAATTCCTTCCGGAAGATATTCATGGACGCACGGAAACAATGAATTGGCTGTTTTGGCAGATTGGTTCAGCCCCTTATGTCGGCGGCGGTTTCGGACACTTTTTCTCTTATGCACCTGAGAAAATGAAATACCCGATCGACCGTTTCACGATGGAAACAAAACGTCAGCTCGATGTATTGGATAAAAACTTAGCGGACCGTGAGTATATTGCAGGAGATACATATACCATTGCCGATATCGCCATCTGGCCTTGGTATGGCCGTCTCGTTTTAGGTGATTTGTATGAAGGGTCTGCCGAATTCCTAAACGTTGAAGAGTATTCTAACGTCATGGAATGGGCCAAGCGCATTGCAGAGCGACCAGGGGTGAAAAAAGGTTTAGAGGTCGAATACAAACCACTGGATGAATAAAAAAAAAGCCAGTAGTCAGGTTTTATTGAAACACGAATAAATGGTATACTTTAAGTAGAAAAAGGAAACGACCTTTGTATAAAGGGAGTGATCAGAATGGTATACATCGAATACTTTTTAAAAGTTGACCTGATCGTTGCTGCTGTCTCACTGTTTACCATGTTCGTTCTTATGTTACTTGAAGTGCCCATTCCAGGTGTTCTCGTCGGAATCTTTATGGTCAGTTTGCTTTTCGTTTTTATAACCTTGATGATTTTTCGGCTAGCGGCATCGAAGACAAATAAAAAATAAGCGTAACCCTTCAGTTTTCTGGAGGGTTATTTTTTTATCAAAAATAATAAACATCTCGGACGTCATTTTTTCTCGTTTTTGCTACTATGATTTTAAGTACCATTCTAAAGGAGGAGATTTTATGACTGAATATTATCGAAAAAGCGTAGAAGAGACCGTCGAAGAGTTTGAGACAGATCTTGAACAAGGCTTGATGGAAGATGAAGTGGAAAAGCGCCAAGAGCAACATGGGCCGAATGAATTGGAAGAGCATGAAACAAAAGAGTGGTATGAGATTCTCTTTGAAAATTTGAACAACATCATTGTGTACTTATTAGGAGCTGCCGCTCTTTTCTCCGTGTTTTTAGGAGATTACATTGAAGCCATTGCTATTGTCTTGGCGATTCTCATTTCAGTCGTGACCGGTTTTGTTGTGGAATGGCGGGCTGCCCAGTCGGTGGATGCTTTGCAAGACATGGTCGTCACTACTGTCGATGTTTTGCGGGACGGTGAAGTGATAGAAATAGATTCTGACGAACTGGTTCCTGGGGACATTATGCTTCTAAAAGAAGGCGATGCGATTGCAGCGGATGGCCGCGTGATTGAGTCGAATAACTTTGCAGCAATTGAATCCGCTTTAACGGGAGAATCGGAAGCCGTCGACAAAGAGGAAGAGGCGGTTTTCGATGAAGAAGTGCCTTTAGGCGACCGCAGCAATATGGTGTATTCCGGAACAGCTTCAACTCGAGGCAATGCAAAAGCGATTGTTACTGCCATTGCAATGGATACCCAAGTCGGATATGTCTCAAAAATGCTAGAGAATGAGGATGACGAAGGAACCCCTCTAGATAAAGAAATTAGCCGTTTAGGAAAAGTTCTGATTGCGATTGCGGTTGTAGCGGCTTTGGCGGTCATTATTGTCGGTTTTCTAACCGGACAAGAACTTGAAGGGCTTATTCAGATGGCGATTATCCTTGCAGTAGCAGCGATTCCAGAAGCCTTACCAGCGGTGCAGACGATCACCTTAGCGCGTGGAATGGAGACGATGGCCAATCAAGAAGCCTTGGTCAAGACCTTGCCAGCTGTTGAAACACTAGGTTCGACTTCTGTTATTGCGACCGATAAAACAGGGACGCTGACTGAAAATCAAATGCTTGTATCGCAGGTGATTTTAAAGGATGGAGTCGAATATGAAATTAGCGGAGAAGGCTACCGGCCAGAAGGTGAAATCACACAAGACGGTGAGCCCCTTTCGCTCTCCGATTTTTCAGAGCTCGACAGGGCAGGTTTGGATACTGAACACGAAGATTTAATCCGCCTCATCTTAAATGGTTATTTAAGTTCCAATGCCACTTTAGAGAAAGACGAGGACCAAGATGAATACAGTGTCGATGGCGACCCGACAGACGGCGCACTGACTGTCTTAGGGCGCAAAGCCGGTATAGATGAAAATCTTTTGGATGAAATGGGCTGGACGCGACAAGATGAATTTCCCTTTGATTCGGATAATAAATATATGGGCATCCTTGTGGACGGGCCGAAGAAGAAGCTGATATTAAAAGGTGCGCCAGATGTGATGGGCGAGATGGCGGGTTTGTCAAGTGAAGACAAAGACTATTGGAAGAAAGCCAATGAAAGCCTAACTCAACAAGGAATGCGCGTGATTACATTGGCAGAAGTTGAAGTAGAAGATGTGGACCAAGACATTGAAGAAGTCCTTGAGAGTGTGGACACTTTTGAGATTTTAGGAATGTACGGCATTATCGATCCGCCGCGACAAGACGTCCAAGATTCCGTTGAGCTGACACAAGATGCGGGAATTCGCGTGAAAATGATTACGGGAGATCATCCCGATACAGCGAAAGTCATTGCACAAGAGATTGGTTTAGCGGATGCCGATAAGGTGATGACCGGCAAAGAGATTGACGAGGCGGCAGAGAGCGAAAACTTAGGAGAGCGATTACTGGATACCGGTGTCTTCGCACGAGTATCGCCTGAGAATAAACTGCAAATTATCGATGCCTTACGCGGACATGGGCAAATTGTGGCGATGACCGGAGATGGGGTAAATGACGCCCCTGCTTTAAATGGCGCCGACATTGGTATTGCAATGGGCGTCCGCGGGACAGAGGTCGCGAAAGAATCTGCGGACATGATTCTGACGGATGACCGATTTGCAACAATTGTGGATGCGGTAGAAGTTGGGCGGAAAATCTTTGACAATATTAAAAAATTTGTCTCCTTCTTATTCACATGTAATTTGGTGGAAATTACAGCCATTTTCTTAACGGTTGCTTTCTTATTCCCTTTACCTGTGGCACCGCTGCACATTTTATATTTAAACTTAATTATTGACTTGCTGCCAGCTATTGCGTTATCTTTCGAACCAGGTGAGCCGGATATTATGAAACGTCCCCCAAGAGATTCAGGAGGAGGGTTAATTAACAAGTTTTTCCTCTTTCAAGTGGGGTTAAGCGGGATAATGATTGGTATTGCATCTTTCCTAGTCTTCAGATTCTTTTATGAGGCAGGTGTTTCGGCTACCTATACGCAAACGGCTACCTTCAGTATGATGGCTCTAGGTCAGCTCACTCATGTCTTTAATGTCCGCCATGGAAATCGATTTGGGCTAGATAAGAGTATTTTAGATAACAAACCGTTAATCGGTGCTTTACTTGCATCTCTTGCTTTATTATTACTAGCTGTTTATGTTCCATTCATGCAGAACGTGATGGACACAGAAGCTTTATCACTGACTACATGGGGCATTCTGTTTGGTGCAGCAGCAGTAGTCACATTAGTCAATCACTTCATTAAGAAGGCCGTGCATCGTTTTGCGGATGAATAATTCGATTTCGGTTATTTAATCCAGAATCCCTTCTATGTGTTTATCCACATAGAAGGGATTCTTTGACTGAAAAAAGATTTTACAGCAACCAGCGGAAAGCACGTTTGAGTTCTTGGGTGCCATTCTCTTTATACCAGCGGCCATGTGCCAGGATAGTTTTCTCGGGCGCCCATGCCAGGATTTGCCTTAAGGATTCACGCGCTTGGTCTTTTCGTCCGAAAAAACTCATGCGGTAATCAATCGGCATTTTACCATCGGGATCGGCGATGCCGGCTAATCTGTAGACAGCTCTCCAAAAACGATTATCCGTTCGCTTAGGTTCAAAGTTCTCAATTAAATCAGCTAAAATTAGGGTTCGACTGCTTTTATGGAAAAAGACAACTTCTTGTACCACCCGTCCTCCTTGAAAAAGGAGCTGGTCGATTTCATTTCGCCAACCGGAGGGAGGCTCATTTTCGAGTGCAAAGTCGAAAGAAACCTCCATGTTTTGCGAAGCCGCCCGGTCTTCCACTCCAGGACTCGCCCAGGCTATGGCGTTCGGATAGTGCTTTTGCCATTCGCCGATATAGGCATAATGGATTTTGTTGGGCGATACGAGATGGCGAACTTCTCCCAGCTGATCGATTTCTTCCAATAGGGCAGGCGTAGATTTGATGGGGGAATGGCACCAGAGTGTCCCGTCCTTTAATTTCACCACAGTCATCCGCGTAGAAAATGGAATCCCGACGGAAAAAACATTCATTTTAATTATTTCACCATCTGCAATCCAAATGTTTTCAGCCACTTTCTTTAAAGTATTTAGAGGTTCGTAAATAGGTATGCTCATGGGATCGCTCCTTTATTTTGTGTTTATTCTATCGCGAAAGCGCATCCAGTGGCTGTTTATTGAAAAAATCTCATCTTTAACATAAATCTCTGTCAAAATATGCTATAATGGCAAAAATTAAAGGAGAGATGCCATGAATGAAAAGTTAGATACAAAATCAACGTTATTAATTGGCTCTTTGTTATTTGGATTATTTTTTGGAGCGGGGAACTTAATCTTCCCAGTTTATATGGGGCAAATCGCTGGCGCAAATATGCCGCTAGCAACCTTAGGATTTTTAGTGACAGGTGTCGGCCTGCCAGTGTTGGGGGTCGTGGCCTCTGCCATTTCAAGAAGTGAAAGTCTGTATGAAATGGCCAAACCCGTGAATAAAACTTATTCGATTCTGTTTACTTGTGCTCTTTATTTAACCATCGGCCCTTTGTTTGCTATTCCGCGAACCGCTACCGTTGCCTTTGAAGTAGGTTTGACGTCTTTTGTAGCATCCGATGACTTGCAGCTCGGCTTGTTGATTTTCTCTCTCATCTTTTTTGCTTTGACGCTTTATTACTCACTTCGGCCTGGACGGATTCTAGACTGGGTAGGGAAATACTTAACGCCGGCGTTTGTTCTTTTATTGTCTATTGTCATTATTGCAACTTTTGTGAACCCGATGGGACAAGTCAGTGAATTTACCCCTCAGGGCGCTTATGCTGACCGTGCATTTTTTACCGGTTTCTTGGAAGGCTATCATACCATGGATGCTTTAGCCTCACTTGCCTTTGCGATTGTAGTGATTGCCAACATCGAACAGCTAGGCATTCTCGATCCAAAAAGAAAGGCAATCGAAACGCTGAAAGCGGGTCTTGTTTGCCTGGTGGGCATGGGCGCAATCTATGCGGCTCTAGCTTATATGGGCACAACGAGTTTAGGCAGTGTGGGCGAAGCTGCGAATGGCGGGATTATTTTAGCCTTAGTGAGTGAACATTATTTCGGCTTCGCGGGACAAGTCTTGCTGGCCTTAATTGTATTCGTGGCGTGTTTGAAAACAGCTATCGGCTTAATTACTTCTTGTGCGCAAATGTTTAGTGAAATGTTTCCGAACTCGATTTCGTATAACCATTACGCCATCTTATTTACTCTTGGCTCATTGGTTATTGCGAATTTTGGTTTGAATACGATCATCCAACTGTCTCTGCCGGTACTGATGTTTCTTTATCCATTGGCTATCACACTGATTCTCTTGTCTTTGCTCGCCCCAATCCTGCACAAACAAAAAGATGTCTATCAATGGACGATTGGTTTTACCGTCTTTGCGGCCTTTTTCGATTTTATCAATGCTTTGCCTGAACCTGTAAAAGCAAACCGTTTGATTCAGCAGCTGCTTGTATTTGCCCAAGGCACAGTGCCTGCTTTTGAATATGGCTTTGGCTGGGTGCTGCCCGCACTGTTGGGCTTTGGTATTGGACTGATGGTTTGGAAGACGAAAGAAAAACGAGCGAAAGCGTAAAAATAAAAAGAGCGTACGAAAGACTGCAGGATGAAGTTCCTGCGCTTTCTGTACGCTCTATTTTTAATGTTAGTATTCGTCTACTTCCTCGGCTTCAGGAGCAGATTTTATTTTTTGGTTGTTGTAATGATCAAGTAAAGTCATGGCAATAGTCGTAAGCACTGTGATCACAGCTGCATCATCCGCAAAGCCTACAAATCCTAACAGATCAGGCAATACATCAATTGGAAATACAGTGTAAGCTACAGCCAGTCCAACGATGGCTTTAATAAAAGTCGGTGTTTCTTTTGAAAATAGTGCACGGATGAATTTACTCAGCGTCATTTTTGACGTCATTGATTTTGCATGTTTCATCTGCATCATCCCTCCTGGTGCAAATAGTATAACAGAAGGTTTTCTTCCGCGTATCGGTCTTAAGCCGGATTTTCTTCAAAATTACTGCAAGCCTCGAGGCTCTAGAGCGACTTCGACCAACCGATTGATTAGTGAAGGATAGCTATAACCCGCAGCTTCCGCTATTTTTGGAAAGAAAGAGTAGTTATCTTTTAAGCCTGGAGCGGTATTCAGCTCGATGACATGAGGTTTGCCTGCGTCATCGAGGCGGAAATCAATACGCGCGTAATCGCGGCAGCGCAGCAAACGGTATGTTTTTTCCGTCATTTCAAGGATTTCCTCTTCCAAGTCGTCTGGAAGGCGGGCCGGAATTTCCGACAGAGAACCCTCTTCTATTTTCATGGCATCGGTGAGGATTTGCACACCGTCCTCAGGAAAGATCGTCTCTTTAATGGGCAGAATTTCTAAGGTTTTATTCCCGATTACCCCAACCGTAAATTCTCTTCCAGGCAGAAATTCCTCCACAAGCAGCACTTGATCATGTACGGCAACCTTCTCAGTGATGGCGCGCTTTAACTGCGCTGGCGTCTTAACGAAAGAAGACTCCGTCACTCCCACTCCCGATCCTTCATGTTCAGGTTTGACAATCAGCGGGTACTTAAAATCGCCTCGAATCGCTTCCTCTTCATCCCCAATCAACTGAAAACGCGCCGTACGTATACCATGCGCAGTTAATAGAGATTTAGTGATTTCTTTATGGAGGCCTACAACATGGGAAATAAGCCCGGAGCCGAGGATAGGAAAGCCTGTCATTTCCAGGAGCCCTACCATATTTGCTTGTGACCGCTTGTCTAAGAGGCCTGTGCTCAGATTGAAAAGTAAATCGGGTGGCTCAATTTCCTCCAACTGACTGAGCAGCTGGCTGCTTGCTTGAACAAGCGTTGTCGTGTGTCCATTTTCGAGCAAAGCCTCTTCTACGTCATGGACAGTGTTTCGCACAATAGAAGCTCCGCGGAGATTCTGTTCCCTCGTTTGATCCGATAATTCTTCCCCTTTTGAATAAATTAATGCGATATGCATCTGCAACCCTCCAATGTCTCTTGATTAGCAAAAGTATACCATGTCTTTAAGGACTAAGTGAATGATTTAATTTGAAAGACAGGTACAAAATGATATTGGAAAAAAGCAACACATGGTATGCTATATATCATCCTATATCAGGAAGGGGGTGGTAGGGTGTCTTTTGCAACCATTCGCTTAATCATTGGGCTGAGTCTTTTTTTAGCCTTAGGCATTAATTTATTCATTCAATTTATCCGAGCATTTCGCCAAATTCGGACAAAACAACATGAAAAAAGTACGATACATACCTTTAAATGCAGAGCTTGCGAAGAAACGTACCAACTAAATGGGGAAGAAGCGAAAGAGCGCATTTCAATATGGTCGACGAAGCTAGAAACGAAAACACCGACCGGTCAAACATCTGCTGTCCGTTTCGAATGTCCGGAATGCCATGAAAAGGCTTTTCATGAACGTGTTTTTGATACCGATGTGACAGGCTTAGGCGGGAATATGCGGCTGCAGCTTAATGAAGAGGCAAGAAGTGCTTTAGTGGAGCTTGTTATAAAGGGTGTACTTCCTCTTTTCATTCTCATGCCTTTTTTGCAGCTGCTTTTGCCATAAAAAGAACCCCTTAGCGACAGGCTAAGGGGTTTTGGTATTAGTTATTGTTTTGTTTTTCTTGCACAGCTTTCATGCCGCCCTCAACAACAGCCGCGCGGAACCCTTGACTAGTTAAATAAGAAGCGGCCGCAGTACTGCGGTTCCCGGAGCCGCATAGCGTGTAGATAGGTGTGTTTTTATCAAAATTTGGGGCTGCACCAATAATGTCTTCAAATGGAAGGTTGACTAGATTTTTCTCAGGAGCTGGACGAGTAATTTCATCAGGATGTCTGACATCGAGTAAAATATAATCGTCCTCTAAGGCTAAGAAATCCTCTGCAGGGATAATGGGCAGCTCCTTTAGCTCCTCTTTTGGCCATTCATCCGCTAGTAGGTAGCCTTCAATTTGAGAAAAGCCTAACACTTCTGCAGCCGTGAATAAATCCTCAAGCGCTTCCTGATCCGCAGTTCCGACAATAAAAACGATCGGCTGAGCCGTATCAAGATAATAAGAGGCGTATTTTTTGAAATTTTCTGGGTTTAGATTGATTGAATGTTTCACATATCCTTTTTGGTACTCGTGCTGCGTGCGCACATCTACCAGTTGCTGGCCTGTATAGTCCGAAAGAGTTAGTTTTTTCATTTTTTTCTCCTTTAAATTAAGATGGGGTCGCTGTATTGCTTTTCATTGTAGCAAATTCAATGAAAGGATCCTAGTTCTTTAGATTCTGAGAAATTTCCTTCCTTTTTTTAGGCTTATTTTAAGCTCTAAAGTCGGTAAACTTCCTTAAAAATAAAAAAATTGATTTCTAAGGGCTCCTAATTGACATTTTTTCGCTCATTATTTAAACTCAGTAGTATAGATAAAACGTTCACATTTTAAGAAGTTTTAATGCTTTACATATTTCGTTTATATGAAAAACTTCTCCTACTCATTAAGATGTTTGGACAAATCTTTAACAAA
>CAZKSU010000003.1:0-30219 GCA_964555455.1 uncultured Carnobacteriaceae bacterium | reverse complement strand
AAGCCTTCGGGTTTCCATACTGAATATTTTCTTTAATGGTTCCTCGAATCAGCCATGGATCCTGCAGCACAACCCCCATAAACGAACGCAGATTTTCTCTGGGAATATCCTTTATATTTTTACCATTAATGACTATTTGTCCTTTTGTCACGTCATAATAACGCAGCAGTAAATTCATTAAGGTCGACTTTCCTGCCCCCGTTTTTCCAACAATCGCAATCGTGTCATTTCGCTGCACCGATAAATCAAGCTCACGAATCACCGGCTCTCCTTCTTCATAAGCAAAAGAAATACGATCAAAAACAATACGCTTGATCGGTGAAGCCAATTGCTGTTCGGTAGCTTCTCTTTCCTCAGGCGCATCGAGAAATTCAAAGACGCGCTCGGATGAGGCCAAGGTTTCTTGCAGTGTATTGGCCATCTCGGCAATGGATTCAAGCGGCCGTCTAATTTGCTGTGAGTATTGAATAAAAGCTAAAATATCACCGATCATCACGCGATTGAGGATGACTAAGACTGACCCCACGATCGCAATCAATACATAAGCTAGGTTCCCAATAAAGGTCATGATCGGCAGCAAGATGCCAGAAAAGAAAGAAGCCCGCCAGGAAACATCATATAATTCGCGGTTGATGAGGCCAAATTCTGCGGTCGCATCTTCCATATAGTTATACGCTTTAATTAAGTCGGTTCCCGTATAATTTTCTTCCACGTAGCCGACCATATTTCCAAGACGTTTGGATTTGTTCTGGAAAAACGTCCGCGTGTTGCTCGTGATGAAACGGACAGCGATAAAGTTCAAAGGAACGGTCGCTAAAAAGACCAAAGCCAATTCCCAAGAAATCAGAAACATCATCGTTAAAATTCCGGCGACTAAAATCAATGAATTAAAAATTTGACTCACCGAGGTTTGAATATTATCGCCAATTTTGGCAATATCGTTGGTTGTCCGTGAAATCAAGTCCCCTGTGGAATGGTGATCAAAATAAGTCAATGGAATTTTTTCCACTTTCTCCGAAACATCTTCTCGCATATCGCGCGTCAGCGTCTGCGACAGGTAGACAAGGCTCCGCTCTTTGATGATATCGAAGATGCCTAAGAAGACATACAGCAGAATTAAAAGAATCACCAGCCTCATGATGTAGTTCATATCCACGGCTTCATTATTTGCAAGGGCTACTTGCAAATGGTTAAAAGCTTGTCCTAACACCACCGGAGTGGATATCTGGATAATCGTTACTAAGAGAGTAAACAGAATCGATGCAACCAGCACTTTTTTGTAGCGGCCCAGATAAGCAAGCAGCCGGCGGATAGTTTCTTTAGATGTCATGTGTACCCTCCTCTTCATTTTGTGCTTGAGAACGAGCAATTTCTCGATACACTTGATTGTTCTCAAGCAACGTTTGGTGATTGCCGTATCCGACCATTTTTCCGTCTTCTAAAACAAGAATTTTATCGGCTTGATGAATGGTTGCCACCCTTTGAGCCACAATTACAGTAACGGCTTGTTCCAGTGTCTCCTGCAGATTTTTACGGATCGTATAGTCAGTTTGATAATCCAAAGCAGAAAAGGAATCATCAAAAATATAAACCGAAGCTTCTCTTGATAACGCGCGAGTCAGCGCTAAGCGCTGGCGCTGCCCACCGGAAAAGTTCCGGCCGCCCCGGGTCAAGTGGCTTTCCAGCGGTTCGTCTTGCGGCAGAAAACCGCGTGCATCGGTAATGGTCAGATAATCATGCACTTCCTGGTCTGCAATCGTCGGATTGGCATAATAAATGTTTTCACGCAGCGTGTTTGTAAAGAAGAAATTCTGCTGCGGAACGTAAGACAATTCTTCTCTAACAGTGGCCGGTTCTAAATCTTCAATGGATTCTCCATTAATCAACAATTGACCGTCCGTTGGATCATAAAACTGCATCAGCAGTTTCAGTAGCGTTGACTTACCCGAGCCGGTTCCGCCAATAACACCTAGCACTTCCCCTTTTTCTACTTTAAAGTTGATGTCTTCTAAGGCATTCCGCTGACTGCCTGGGTAATTAAAACTGAGATTTTTTGCCTCGATGCTCGAAATATCCTGTTCTAAACGGTTGTCGCCGCCCACTTTTCTAGAAGGATAGTTCAGCACTTCTTCCACACGCTGAACCGAAGTTGTGGTACGCGGAAAGACCGTCAGCAGATTCGCAAACATCACTAAAGCATTCAGCATCTGCGTAGTGTATTGAATAAAAGCCATCAATGTCCCCACTTGCAGACTGCCGTCTTGAATATAGCGAGTCCCCACCAGTACAGCCAGGACGATCGTCACCCCTACAATGGAAGCAAGCAGCGGCCTTGACGTCCGCAAGATATTGTTGATATTCATGGAATAATCATAGTAGCGATTATTTACATTGGCAAAAGCCTCTTTTTCATACGCATTTTGGTTAAAAGCCCGTGTCACTTTCAGACCCGTCAAACGCTGGCGCATTTGTAAGTTGATTTGATCTAATGCCCGCTGCAATCTTGGGAAATCCGGCAAGACTTTCCGCACGATGACATAGATGACCACGAAAATCAGCGGCAAGCTGGTCAACACAATCAGCGTCAGCTGCCGATGCGCCAGAAAAGCCATGGTCAAACCGCCGATAAATCCTAAAGGCGCACGCAGCAATGGCCGCTGCGCCAATAAGGTAAATTGCTCGACTGCATCCACATCGTTTGTCGTTCGAGTAATGAGTGACGAAATGCCAAAATGTTCCGTTTCGTCAAAGGTCAAGTTGTTGACTTTTTTGAATAATCGGTTCCTTAAATCATGGGAGAAGCCCATAGAGTTTTTGGCGGAGAAATAAGAAGCGGATGAACGGACAGCGACGGTGAGTAAGGTCACAATCACCATGAGGAAACCAATCCTCAAAACGGTCTGAATCTCTCCTGCTGAAATCCCTTCGTTCACAATCCGGGACAGCAGATAAGGCAAAATCAGCTCGCCAATCGCATTGCCCGCCGTGAGAAAAAACACTAAAATTAATCCTTTATAATAATTCTTTAAATCATGAAAAGCACTCACTCTTCTACCCCTTTCTAATAGACTTAATAAGACTATCATATTGCTTTAAAATTTGCGAACAGCAAAAGGAAGGATGAACGAGTTTAAAATTATACATTAAAAAACAAAAAAAGAGAATACAGCTGAACTGTATCCTCTCACTACGCTTATCTTATTTCACTGCCCCTTCTGTCACGCCTTGCACGATATGCCGCTGTAAAAAGATGTAGAGAAGAATAATTGGAACAATCGCCAGCATTAAACCGGCTAAAGCCAATTCCCATTGAATGGTGTATTCCCCAAAAAAGTAATACATTTGCAGCGGAATCGTATACATGCCTCTTTGGTTAATCACAAGAGACGGCAGCAAATAGTCATTCCAAATCCGTATCGCATTTAAAATAATCACGGTCACAGTTGTCGGTTTCAAAATGGGAAAGATAATCTGCCAATAGATTTGGAAGAAACTCGCTCCATCGATATAAGCGGCCTCATCTAATGATTTGGGAATCGACCGCAAAGCCCCGTAGTATAAAAATATCGACATGCTCGAGGCAAAACCAATGTTCATAAAAATGAGCCCTGTACGGTTCAACATATTGACTTGGCCGAAGAGCGAAACGAGCGGAATCATCACCGACTGAAAAGGCACCAGCATTAAAAGCGCACATAAAAAGTAAATCGCCGTACTGACTTTATTGTCCATGCGCGATAAAGCGTAGGCTGTCATGGACGAAAACAGGACAATCAGCAGCACACTCACAGTAGTGATGATAAAAGAGTTCATAAAACTTTGACCAAAATTCATACTTTCAAACGCATTCGGATAATTCTCGAAAGTCGTTTCTGTTGGAAACCACATCGGATTTGTGAAAATTTCTGAACGGGTCTTTAGTGACCCAAAGAACACAATGAAAAACGGGTAAATCCAAACTAAGGCCAGGATGGTTCCTAAAATGAAGACCAAAATATTGTGGAATTTTCGATTCGTCATGAAATATCCACCTCTTTTCGACGCGTAAAGTACACTTGCGTTAAGGAAACCACAGCGACTAAGAGCAAGAACACGACCCCTTTCGCCTGTGCGTACCCCTGCTGATACTGCTGAAAGGCCGTATTATAAATATTCATCGCAACCATTTCCGATGACCGAAAAGGACCACCGCCCGTTAAAGCGAGGTTTAAATCATAGACTTTAAACGCATTGGACAAGGTCAAAAAAAGTGAAATAGTAAAGGCTGGAACGAGCAGCGGCAATTTCACATAGAAAAAAGTCTGCCAGCTGCTTGCTCCGTCTAATTGCGCGGCTTCAATATATTCATTCGGGATATTGCTTAAAAAGGCGATATAAATCAGCATAATGTATCCGCTCATCTGCCAGAGAAAGACAATGACCATGCCCCAAAAGGCCGTACGCGCATCGGAGAGCCAGCCGCTGAAGAAATCTAGACCGGTCACTTGCGCAAGGCCTGCGAAGCCGCGGATAAAGACAAACTGCCAGATAAACCCTAGGATCAATCCGCCAATTAAATTTGGTGTAAAAAAGGTGGTTCGAAACAAGGTGGTTATGCGATTGATTTTTCGGGTGACGAGTAAAGCTAAACCTAAGCCGATGACGTTCACGCCAATGACGGACACAACGGCAAACCGTATTGTCATCCATAAACTCTCTAAGAAATTTGAATCATTTACTAATGAAAGATAATTATTTGCACCAATAAAGCGGAAATTGTAGCCATCAGAATTTGTAAAAGAAGTGATGATTCCCAAAATTAGCGGAACAAGAATCACCAAACTAATGGCCAATAACGATGGAAAGACAAAACCGATATAATAAGCTTTACCATTCTTAAACTTCATTTAAAACCCTCCTACTCACTTCCTTACTGAACAAATCTCCTTTATATGTTAATTGTTAGGATTGATCTTGTTCACGCATTTCAGTAAAGCCTTCAGAGGTATTTTGTTCAAATTCTTCCCAAGTAATGTTGCCGTCCAGGTACTGTTGGAATTCAGGATGCAGAACCGCTTGGAACCAGCCGTTTGGAACCGGTTTATGCGTCATTGCTGCATTCGTTCCATCTAACATCGATTGATAAATTGTTTGTGAAACCGGGTCTGTGATGTTATCAACTTCATAGCCTTCTTGAGGTGGAATATATTGCATCTCTTCGACGAGTATTCTTTGACCTTCATCGGATAGATACATGTAGTTCACAAAATCAATTGATGCATCAATGGTTTCTTGGTCTAATTCACTATTAATGCCAAGGTACCACGGGGCACCGGCTACAATACGGCCATCTGTATCGCTCTCGCCAAAGACCGGCAAAATACCTAATTTATTCTCGACAAACTCTGGATCGATTCCATTCAACGTCGGCACAATCCAGTTTCCTTGATGCATCATAGCGACGGAATCGTTGACGAATAACTCTTCAACGGAACGGCTATAATCTAATGAAAGAATAGGCTGCACATTGTATTCATTGATCAGATCAGTATACATTTTCATGCGGTCGCCATATTCCCAAGTCAGTTCGTTCGCTTCATAAGCCTCTATCATGTTGTAATCAAACTCTGGTGAAGTAAAGTATGCCGCAAACTGGTTTGTAATATAGTCTTCTCCTCCGCTATGTCCAAAGACGGCTTCCAGACCCAGCTCTTCTTTTTGACGGTCAATGGTTTCTACGGTTTCGACAAAATCATCATAAGTGTCAATGCTTTCAGCGTCCACGCCTGCTTGCTCGAAAATCTCTTTATTGTACATGATACCGAAACCTTCAATATTCATCGGAATTCCTAATTGCGTGTCCTCCAGATTCCCGCCAACGAGCAAGTCTTCCATCATCGTATCGGTGACTTCCAAATCGCTTAAGTCAATCAATGTATCCTTATAACGCTCGATTTCAGCCGTGCTTCCCAGCATCATAACAGCCGGCGGATTATTGGAAGTGAATTTTGCTTGCAGTCCTGCAGCCCCTTCCCCGCTTCCAATGGTAGTGATTGCAATCTCAATGCCCTCGTTTTCTTCTGAAAAAGCTTGGGCAAGTTCTTCTAATTGCCGAGTGGTTTCAGGTTTTTGGTTGAAGAACTCAACGACTACGGTGTCGCCGCCATTACCGCTCGGTGCATCCGGATTTCCTACTTCGCCGCCTGTTCCGCATGCCGTTAAAATAAGAGCAGTGACAATCGACGTTAATTTTATTCCAAGTCTCTTTTTGAAAAACATCTTGGTTCCCCCTATTTTATATTCTGCTGAAAATATACAGAAAAATTTATATTTCTATTATAAAGTTAGAGTAGCTACTATAGCAATGAAAATGCTTACAATGACATTGAAATCGAACAAAAAAAACAGACCTTCATCCTCATGAAAGCCTGTTTTTACTAGATACTGGATAGGCAAAATATTTACTGTCTACAACTTTTTATACTTTCACTTGCACTAAAGCTTCTAAATCTTCAAAAGCTTGCTGGAACAGCTCGCGTGTGATGACATAAGGCGAACACTCCAAATCGCCTACTGTCATGGCTTTATCCAGGATCTTTTGCAATTCTTCGTCCGTTGTCACTTCTAAATCGGCCAGTGTCGTCGGTAAATCAATGGATTCCATGAAAGCTTTGAGGCGATCGCGGTATTCAAATTGTTCATCCATAGTCAACAGCAACAAGACCCCATAAGAAACAACTTCTCCGTGCAGATGATCGGCTGCTTGCGGTAAAACGGTATACCCATAATAAAAGGCATGCGCTAAATTGGAGTTATAGTCATTGTCAACCAAGACCGAAGTCAAAGCACTTGCTCCGATAATTTCTAAAACCACTTCTGTCAAAGCCTGGTTAGGTTCATTGGTTTTCGTTGCTTCCAGCGCTTCTTGTCCTTTTTCCATTAACTTTTCGTTCGAGCCTTTGGCCATATTCACACCTAAACGGTCGGTGAAACTCAAGTCTTTTCCGCGCGCTGAAAAAGAAGATTCCACTTCTTTGGCTAAGCAGTCGCCAATGCCTGCCCATAAATATTCACTGGGTGCTTCTGCGACTACTTGGGTATCGACAAAACTATGCTGGGTAGGTTCTTTCAAAAATTCTAGACCCGCCATTTCATGATTGTCATGGTACATCACTGAAATATCCGAAGTGGCCGCCGAAACCGAAGCAATAGTCGGAAAGGTGAAGTACGGTTTGCCTAACTGATCCGCCACCAGTTTCACCGTGTCAATGGCACGCCCTCCGCCTACCGCAAAAATCATATCCGCTTCTTGCACTTCTGGCATCGCCTTTAAGCGTTCCACATTTCTATAGGTTGCATCTTTTCCATAGACTTCCACAGCGGTGACTACAAGCGAAGAGTCATCTAAAGCGGCTTTCAATCGCTCTTTGCTCGCCGCCAAAGCTTTTTCACCTCCAAGGATTGCAACAGTTTCGCCGTAAGCACTGCAATATTCTTCTACTGCATCATAAGCCTCAACACCAACAGTTAAACTTGGTAAATTTACGGATAAAGTCATTTCCATTCCTTCTTTCTTTTATAATTTAAAAACTAATATTGGACAGCAGTTATTTTTCAATTATTCTTCGACATCAACCAGCCAGCCTTCAGGGGCTTCTACTTCACCAAATTGGATGCCCGTTAATTCATCATACAATTTTTGTGAGACAGGCCCGACCTCTGTTTCCGAATAGAAGACATGTTTATTGTCTTTATATGTGAGGGAGCCCATTGGTGAAATAACTGCCGCATTCCCCATCGCTCCTGCTTCAGAGAATCGATCCAACTCATCCACATACACATCGCCCTCTTCTACTTCCAAGCCTAATCGATGTTCCGCCACGTAGAGCAAGGATTTTTTAGTAATGGACGGCAGGACCGTATCAGAAAGCGGAGTGACAAATTTGTTGGTCTCTTTTTCGATACCGAAAAAGTTGGCTGAACTTAATTCATCGATTTTTGTATGTGTTTCAGGGTCTAGATAAACCACATCTGCATAACCTGCTTTTTTAATTCGATCCTTAGTGGCTAATGTTGCAGCATAGTTGGCTGTTGCCTTCACATCTCCTGTACCGCCGGCAGCCACCCGGTCATTTTCATGATCGACCACAAAGTCTGAAGGTTGCAGGCCGCCTTTATAAAGGGGTCCAACCGGTGTTACATACACAGTGAATAAGTATTCTTCAGCTGCGGACACTTGGATATGATCGCCGATTCCCAGCAGCATCGGGCGGATAAACATAGCAGCTCCATCATGTCCGTAAGGCGGGACATAGTCTTTGTTGGCGCGCACCGTTTCTTTACATGCCCGCACAAATTCTTCAACAGGAACCTCTGGCATACCTAAGCGGCGAGCTCCGCGATTTAGTCGTTTTCCAAATTCATCCGGTCTGAATAAGACAACGCGCCCGTCTTTTGTGCCGTAAGCCTTGTTTCCTTCAAAAACACCTTGTCCGTAGTTTACGATGGGCGAAGCTTCATGAAGAGGCAAGCGCGGATCTGTTTCCAAACCAGCCTTATACCACTCGCCATTTTTCCAGTATGCTCTCCAGCGGTAAGGCACCTCTGTGTAAGAAAAATCCAATTCATCCCAATTTAATTTGTCTGCTGCTTTTACTCTTTCTACCATTTTAATCTTCTCCTTTTTGTATTTTATTGTGTGATATGCATTGTTTTATTGATTCTATAAGTGAGCTCTGTTGACTTTACCTCGATCTATTCTTTTAAACGTAAATTAGTATCTAACCGATTCGGAGACAGGATGTGACGGTACTTGTTCCTGAGCCTGAGCCCGATCTCTGTATTGGCAAATGTTAGAATAGATGATGCCGACAACATTATGGACAATGGCTCCGGTAGCTCCAGCTACTGCCGCTGCCGGGTGGAAATGCATCAGCCCTAAACTAGCCGCTAGTCCGGAGTTTTGCATCGCTGTTTCTATGGATATTGCCCGAGTATCTGATTCATCTGTTTTAAATAATGGACAGACGAGATAGGCGAATAGGTAACCTGACAAATTATGTAAGGTGACCGCTAGAAAGATGACAAGACCTGAAGACATCAATGTTTCTGCATTAACAGAGACCGTCCCGCCTAAAACTAAAAGAATACCCAGAGTCGATACCGTTGGCAGCAGTTCCTTCACAGGTTCGATGTAGCGATTGAATACATAATTGACCACTACCCCGCCGACAATCGGCACTAGCACAATTTGGACAATCGATAAAAACATCGTCCAGAAACTGATTTCAACATAGGCACTTCCGTAAAAAGATAAAAGTAACGGTGTCATTAATGGCGCTAAAAGCGTTGAAACAGAGGTTGCCGTAATGGATAAAGGAACATTTCCATTGGAGAGATACGTGATCACATTGGATGCTGTTCCTCCCGGGACACACCCAATTAAAATCAAACCAAGCGCAATATCATCTGGCAAATTGAGTAACTTAGCAATCAGGAATGCAGCCAGCGGCATGAAACCAAACTGCATAGCACTCACTAATAAGACTTTCCCAGGTGTTTTTAGGACTTCGCTAAAATCTCCCAACGTCATCGTCAGGCCCATTCCAAACATAATTACTTGTAAGAAAACAGAGGTATAATTGCTGGCCCAAGTAAAGGTCTGCGGCATCAGCATCGCAATCGCAGCGATTCCAAGTACAAACAGCACTAAATATTTATTGAATAAATTATTTACTTTTCTAAGTGTTTCCATCATTTTTCTCTCCTCTTTTTTGTATTTCTCACTCCAACAGCAACATCGTGTCTCAACTCACCTCCTTCTTTTTTAAGGAATGAAAAAAGCCTCCCACTCATTTATACAATGAATAGGAGGCTTAAGTCCCATTCATCTTTCAAAGCACGAATAGGACTCGCATAAAATTAATGATTTCATCATTAATTCGCTAAGTCCTGATCTTAATAATAATAATAATGTTTTGCTGTGCTAAGAGATTCATGGGTGTTTCCTCATTTCCTTTTAATGTTCAATACACTTTAACTCACCGAAAATTAATATGCAAGTCTTTTCTCTAAAGTTTTTACCCTTTACGAAAGCCATCGCCTGAATTTCTTTCTTTGAAAGGAAGCAGAATCTTTGAGGCTTATGTATTTCCGTCCGCTTTTTCTTTTTTTAAAAGCGGCTCTTTATTTCGTGATTTTTTAAAAAAAGAATGTTTTTTTACTCTATTATCTTATAAACTAATAACAAGAACATACTAATCTCTCTATCCTCAGGACAAAATACAAGTGAAAGATTGAGGAGGAAAACCAATGAATTTAGGTCAACCGATCGCCAAGGGCAATACCGCCCAGGTTTATCTGTCCGATGGTAAAATAGTCAAAGTCTTTAATGAGTTTTTGCCGGACACAGAGGCGCCTAAGGAAGCCAAAAAACAAATCTATGCCTATTCCTCCGGCCTTGATGTCCCCAAAGTTTTAGACGTCACTCAGCTAAATGGCTGACAAGCCATCATCATGGAATACATTCCAGGGGAACCATTAGGCAATTTATTGTTGAAAGAGAAAGAACAGTCGGAAAAATATTTGGAAACTTCAGTTAAGATTCAGCGGAAAATTCACCGCATTCAGCCCCTTCCAAATGAAGTGGACTCTATGCGGGAGAAACTCACTCACCAAATTCGCTTCTCAAAGAGCCTAAGCGACAAACAAAAAGAACAAACCCTGCAAAGATTGACGTCCTTAGTTAACGGAAACAGCTTTTGCCATGGCGACTTCCATTTATTCAATCTGATCCAAACGGATGAACGAGTCGTTGTGTTGGATTGGGTGGATGCAACGGCTGGTGATTTTCGTGCGGATGTTTGTCGCAGCTATCTTCTCTATTCACAGGTTTCCTCTGAATGGGCAGACTTGTACTTGCAGCTCTATTGTGAAAAAAGCGGGATTTCAAAGACAGATGTCCTGCAATGGCTGCCGATTATTGCAGCCGCCCGATTGTCTGAAAATGTCGCAACAGACAACCAAGAACAACTTTTAGAGCTGGTTGATCTCTATTAGCTTTCTATAATCAAAAAAATCTCCCGCTCTTTTGAGAAGGAGATTTTTTATAGCATTTAAAGGGTCATCCAAGCCCCCGGCCCAATTGGCAAGCCTAAGAAATACCAAATGCCAAGAAGAAGCATCCAGCCAATTAAAAAGGAGACAGAATAAGGCAGCATCGTTGATACAACGGTTCCGATTCCCGCCTCTTTGTCATATTTTTGAAAGTAAGCAATAATCATCGGGAAAAACGGCATCAAAGGTGTAATAATATTGGTTGTCGAATCCCCAATCCGATAAGCCAGCTGAGTCATTTCCGGAGCCAGTCCTACTTGCATCAGCATCGGAATAAAGATAGGAGCCATCAGCGCCCACTTAGCCGTATCCACCGGCATGACAAAGTCAATCGCAGCCGCTAACAGAATAAATAGCAAAATCAGCGGCAAGCCTGTCAAGCCGATTTCAGTCAAGAGTCTTGCCCCGTTGACTGAAAGGATGGTCCCTAAATTCGAATAAGTAAACAAGGCGGTAAACTGAGCCGCCCAGAAAATCAGGACCAAGAAATTAGCAATGTCTTTGATTCCTTCTGTCATAAATCCCGTGATATCGTGGCTGCTTGTAATTGTTTTCGCTCCGATCCCGTAAGCAACACCTGGAATTAAGAAGAAAAGCATCATAAAGAAAATAATGCCAGTCATAAACGGCGAATTTAAAATTTCACCGGTTTCTGGGTTCCGCAGCAGGGCATTCTCAGGAATCACCAAGAGGGCTACTGTCAGCAGATACAGAACCAAAGATACTCCAGCATAAATTAACCCTCTGTTTTCTGCAGCTGAAATCTCATCCATCTCTTCTTCGACAGAAAAGTCGTAGGCTGGAAGATTCGGCTCAATGAGTTTATCTGTAACATACGTTCCAATTAAAGTGATCAAGAATGTCGATGCAATCATAAAGTACCAGTTATCGGTAGGGAAAACGACATAATTCGGATCGATGATTCGAGCCGCTTCTGTAGAGATTCCCGCGTATAAAGGATCGTTCGACCCTAAGAGTAAATTGGCCGCCCAACCTCCGGATACTCCGGCGTAAGCGGCGGCTAGCCCAGCGATCGGGTGCCGTCGGCTAGCTGCAAAAATCAGCGCGCCTAACGGGACAAGCACAATATATCCGGTCGAGGACGCAATATTGGACATAATCCCTAAAAAGACAACCATTCCAGAAATCAAAGCTTTCGGCGTATTCGCTACAATCCGTCGCAAGAGAACCGACAGCATGCCGCTTCGCTCAGCCACACTCACCCCAATGATAACTGTAAATACAGTTCCTAATGGGAAAAAGCCGGTAAAGTTGGAAACCACGTTGGTGACCATGTAATGAATCCCTTCCACCGACAGCAAATTATTCACTGTCGTCGTAAGGGTTTCAATGGCTCCCGTGTCTGTGTTTACTCCTTCATAAGTGACGGATAAATTGGCCTGAGCAGCAATAAATGATGCGACTATAATGGCAAGTGTCAACAGCACAAATAAGAAAGCAGGATCGGGCAATCGATTCCCTGCCCGTTCAATCCAATTCAACCACTTTAAATGTTTCGTTTCATTCTTTTTCATATGATTTTATCCTCTCATTATTTGCCAGATAAGCAGGTTTTATCTGTTTTTAACAACAGGTTCTACTATACGAAAGTCTGAATTTATTGTCAAAAAAGTTTCACTTTTCCATGGATAAAATATTTGTTGGTGAGCTTCTGTACTGTTCTCCTATAAATTTTAACAAATTTGAGAACAAAAATCCCATCTAGCAACTGCTTGTTACTAGATGGGTTTTATAGTGTCTATTTTTTAGCAGAAATCACCCACTGCAGTTCCGCTTTTAGCGGAGATGAATCAGTCACCTTGAAACTCAGCATATCGCCTTTTCTTATTTTCATCTCTTCACCTGTCATTGCTTCTGCCCATTCGCTTAAAGAAGGTTCATGTCCTACCACAAATATAATCTGGTCCTCCTCAGCCTTTTGAACTTCACGACTCAATTGCTCAAAATCACCAGTATAGATGAATTCTTCAGTAGTGAGAGAATACAAAAGTAAATCCTGAGCGATAATATGAGCAGTTTCTAAAGCTCTTCTTGCAGGACTCGACCACAGCTCTATTTTTTCTTTTTCAAGCGGTTTAAGTTTTTCTTTAAGTTCCGGAGTTAATTTTTGAAATTCCTTTATTCCCTTTTCAGTTAATTTCCGTTTCCTGTCTTCTAAATCTTCCCGTTTTTTTTCTGCTTTTGCATGGCGAACTAAAATAATTTCCATCATTCAGCACATCCTCTGTGTAAATTTTACTGTTCATTTTTCAAGACAGAATTGTGAAAAATAAAAACCATCACCCTTTTCATTTCTATGTAAAGGATAACGGTTTTTTCATGTTCTGTCTATTCAAGCGAAGTCTCCTGACGAAAAAAAGTCTCACATCAGAAAATACTTGAAATGACACAGTTTAAATAATCATTTCAGACCATCACTTCATGTTTATTCAATCAATTTCCCTTGAAAAGCGACTTCAGCTTCTTTTTCTTTTTCCTGCTGGCTGCTGTTTTGTCTTGCTTTATGCAGCGCTTGTTTTTTCTTATCTACCTCTTGTTTAAGTACTGCTTTTTCAGCACTTTCGGCAGGCAGAACGATGGTTTGGACAATATAAGCTGTTAACTCATAGTCATGAATTGTTTTGTCCGGGATATCATGGTCAAAAATAGAAACGCTTACAAAATTTTTTTTCAATTCGACAGCAACCAGCGCACCATAGCCTGCGAGTGACAGATGAGGCATTGTACGAATATAGACTACAAAACCTTCATCGGTAGCTTCTTTTTCCAAAATTTCATAGTCCTCATAATCTAAATCTGTCTCTAGATTGAACAGCATTTCCTCAGCCGTTTGTAGAGTATCCACAGTATGAGAGAACTTATCGATTTTTGATGCTGTAAAAGCGCGGTACATGATATCTTGAAGCTTCGTCCATTTTGAAACCCCCGTATTTCTCTGCGACCTTTTCACTAACTCTTTCAGCTGCTCTTCAATATATTTTTCGTTTACCATAAGCTAATCTCCTTTTTATACTTCTGACTACTCTGTGCCTTATCCTACGCACGCACTATGACAATATAAGTTCCGAAAATTGATTGCATCTATTATAGCAAGGATCCTCTCAAAAGTTAAGCGCTTACAACTTATTAATTGTTTCACATATCCTTGTTAAACCAGCATTCCCCATGTACTTGAAGGTTACAAGTGAATTAAAAATCCCCTAATCTCCTGTTTTGCTTGCCATTCGTCAAGCTAAGTGAATTAAAGAGCAAACACTAAAAAGCCTGAGTTCCTTTATATCAGGTGCTCAGGCCTTTAAAATGTTCTTAGACTTGTTCTACAACCGGAATCCACATTTCACCGACAAACTTGCCATCCGCTTCGCCCATAATAACCGCAGCATTCGGCCCGCCCACATAAGCGTACTTTCGCTCATTTGCCAAGACATCTCTAAATGTGTTCTTGGTTAACTGATCAGCTAGTTCGTAAGCAGAATCGGCTTCTCCAGGAACCGCAATATACTTCCCTTCTGGGAATGGAATGTTCCGAGTGGCTTCCGGTAAAGTTTCATCAGATTCGACACCGATATAGTGCATCATTTTGTCATCCACCGCCTCGTTCACCGCAAAAAGAAAATCATTTTTAGCAATCTTCCGCAGCTTCTCAACGGTTCCATCCTTCAGCGCTCGATTGAAAAAGTCTTCCTTTTCTTTGTCTAATCCTGCTTGATCATTATAATCGCTTGTTAATTCGACACCAATCCCTACAATAGTGAAGGCTCTTTTGTCTTCAAAATCATAATTCACCATTCTGACTCTCCTTTCTTTGCTTAGCCGTACGGCTTTTTCTATTGAACCTCATGTATAATATACTTGAAAAGAATCAAAAAAGGATACTGTTTAGATTGTAACGATGAAAAAAGCATGCAGCCGAGAGTTCCTGTCCAAATAAAAAACTCCAAAAACGAGATCGCTGATTGAGAGTTTGGAGTTGTCTAATTCAAATATGAGATTAATGTTCTTTCTTGACGACTGGCATCCACACTTCGCTATAAGCGTATCCTTCTTTTTCTTCATTCATTTTTGTAAAAGAAAAACCAGGGGCTTGAATCACTTCATAATCGGACACAGGCAGCCATTCTGAATACGTTTTTGCGTAAGTCTCTTGCAAGGTTTCAGGGAAAGGCCCTTCATTTGGAAAAACGGCCCAAGTATAAGCGGGAGCTTCCATCACGTCCAATTGCTCACTGACTTCTTCTTCAGTGGTCAGTACCCCAATTAAGTGCGTCAACTCTCCCTTTTCTTCTATAAAATCATGGGTATGTTCATAGGACACATTCACGATTTCGCAAGGTTCAAGGTTTTTTAATTCGTGCATCGCTTCTCTCTGTTCTTGGGTGATACTTTGCGCGAGTTCAACAATCGCATGATTTTCGCCTTCAAACTGCATCGGTACGCGTTTACTCACACCTGCAAATTTAAAAGCTGGCATTTCGACAAGTTTATACTCCATACTCTCTCCTCCTTTCACATCGATATAGAAAGAAAGTTTCGGAAACGACTTGCTGACACCCGTTTTAAAAACTTGTGAGGGCAAAAATCCGCTCCAGGCTTTAAAGGCACGAGTAAAGCCGTCCAGCGATTCATACCCGTATTTGAAGGCCACATCTGTGACTCTTTCATTGTTCAATAGATCTTTGTTGGCTTCTGAAAGCTTTCTGTTCTTGATGTATTCACTTAATGTCAAGCCGGATAAGTAATAAAAGATTTTTCTGAAATGGTAATCAGAAACGCCCGCGTATGTGGCTATTTCTTCCAGGGTAAGCTTCTCGGTTAAGTGCTCTTCAATGTACTCAACCACTTGATTCAATTCCTTTAACATCGTTTCACTCCTTTCATGTCTAAAGTATAGCAAAGGCTTTTAGGGAACACTCGACATTTTGTCACAAAACTTGTCGCATCTTACCTGCTTTTCTTGATAAAATGTTTTTGTGTTTCTTTTTGAAAAATACTCTATAATAGATTAGCGATAAAAAATAGTTTTTTAGGAGAGTAAAAGCCTATGATGACTTATCAAAAAATAACCAAAAAAAGGGAAAAAGACCTCTTATTGCCTAATGAGCCATTTGATCTTTTGGGAAAATTGCTGGTCACACGTTCAGCTGATCAATGGGCCTATGCCACAACATTATTCGAGCAAACCCAAACTATGGTTTTCCCTGATGAAGCTTATTCCTTTGAAACCATTGATAAAAAAGGCTTTGCTGTAGGCGCTTATGATGGAGAAACCTGCGTAGGTTTAGCCATTTTTGAAGACAACTGGAACAAGTACCTCTACTTAATGGACTTGAAAGTCAATAAGGGCTATCGAAAAAGAGGAATTGCCAGTCAACTGATTGCGGCCGGGCAAGAGCAAGCAGCGCAATTAAATTATCGCGGTCTCTACACGATTGCTCAGGATAACAACTTAGGGGCTTGCCTCTTTTACCTCCGCGAGGGATTTGTGATTGGCGGTTATAACACGATGGACTACTGCCACACGTCACAACAAGATAAAGCAGACGTTTATTTTTATCTAGAGAATACATAATATGAACAACCGTTAGAAAGACAGGTCGAACAGTCAATGAAAAAAGTCATAAAAAGAATATTTCATTTCAATTTCATCTTTTATTTATTCCTATTAATTGTCCTCTTATATGTGGGTGTTTCTTTTGCGGGCGTGAGGGGGCACACTTGGACTAATCTCTCGCTGCTGGATTACATAAAAAACTCCTCCAATTTTGTCCCCTTTAAAACCATCCATCTTTATATACGGGCCATGTTTGACGGCAGTTTGCACGCTAGTGTCTCTGTAAAAAATCTTTTAGGGAACCTATTGTTATTTTCACAAATGGGCATTTACCTGCCCTCTTACATAAAAAAGCTGAATAAACTCCGCAGTTTTGTGCTTTCGATGACTGCGTTGCTGTTTATTGTTGAAGTTACTCAATTAGTGACTAGAAGAGGAAGCTTTGACATCGATGACTTTATACTGAATATGCTGGGTGCTTTGATTGGCTACCGAATTTGGAAAATCAAAAGCGTGCAGAAATTCATCAGAAAACTGACTTAACGGATCAATGTCTATCCCCTCTGGGAGCCAAATAAGCTATTCCCCAAAAATGATGCGCACCCGCAGGACTTGTCTGAAATCCTTGTTAATGCGCATTTTTTAGGCATCGGTTGTTTAGGAGTGTTTCGATAAAGCACGCCACTGAGCTATGCTGAGTCCCGCCAGCAGCAGAAAAAGAGGCACAAAGACCACGCCCCAGCCATTTCCCCAACCAAAAGTCATCATAGTAAACAATTGAAAACTGACAACTGCTGCACAAATAGTCCCTGCTAAAGTTTTTGCTGAGCGCCGCTGTTTCGCCTGAGCTAAAAATGGCTGATACTGAGGCATGTACAATAAAAGAGCCAAGACAAAGAAAACAGCCGCCGGCAGAATCAAAAGATCGCCCCATAGAGAACCATACTGGAACTGAAGCCATTTAGACGCAGCCAACAAAAGCAGCCCGGCTAGTAAATAAAGAGTTCTTTGTTTCCTCATGCGATTTCACCCCCCGCTCTTCTCCTCCATCATGTCCTAGTCATAAACTGAGGCGATGATTCCTTCCTAATTATAAAGCAACTTTTGTAAAATCGAATCAGTCATTCGTTCAAAACAAGTAAATTTTGTGTGTGAAGGTCACTCCTTCAGATGAATGCATGCAGAAAAAGTCAGCACTTCCCGGAGAAAGGCTGACTTTTTCGAACCATTCCTTTTATGATTTTAGTGTAGGAGTCGCTTGGTGTTCATTTAAATAGCGCTGCAAGAAGGCTTTTGTCCGTTCGTTTTTCGGATGCTGGATGACATCGTCCGGCGCCCCTCTTTCAGCAATCACGCCTTCATCCATAAACATGATACCAGTAGATATTTCAAAAGCAAAAGCCATCTCGTGCGTAACAATCATCATCGTCAATCCTTGCGCCGCAAGATTCGCCATGGTCTCCAATACTTCACCCGTTGTTTCCGGATCCAGGGCACTGGTCGGCTCATCAAACAATAAGATTTCAGGATTCATCGACAAAGCTCTCGCGATAGCCACCCGCTGCTGCTGCCCGCCAGAAAGCTGATGCGGACGCGCTTCTCGATACGGGTCCATACCTACATTCTCAAGGTTCTCCAAAGCGATGCGTTCCGCTTCTGCTTCTGAGCGTCCTAATACTTCGATTTGGCCGATCATGCAGTTTTGCAGGGCATTTTTATTTTTAAATAAATTGAACTGCTGAAACACCATCCCTACTTTTGTACGGTACTTATTGTATTTCATCGAACCCGTTAGAATCGATTCCCCATGGAATAAGATGTCTCCGCCAGTTGGCTCTTCAAGGAGGTTCAGACATCTTAATAAGGTTGACTTCCCCGAACCAGAAGCTCCAATGATACTAATCACCTCTCCTTTTTCCACAGAGAAATCAATGTCGCGCAGCACGATGTTCTCTCCAAACTTTTTTTCCAAATGCTTCACTTCTAAAATGACTTCACTCATAACGGTCCCTCTTTCTTCTCAACAATAGGCATTGTAGTGGATAGATGTACGGTGTACGAGTCCGACCCGCCCAGGCGTTTTTCCAGCAAAATCAGCAAACGAGTCGAAATAAACGTCATGACAAAATACAAGACCGATGCAATAAAGAACGTTTGGAAGGTTAAATAAGTTGAACCGGCAGCAGAACGCGTAATAAAGAATAACTCAGTCACTGCAATTACATTTAAAACAGAGGTGTCTTTAATATTGACTACAAATTCGTTCCCAAGGGCCGGCAAGGAGCTCCGAATCGCTTGCGGCAAGACGATATGGCGCATGCTTTGGAAATGAGTCATCCCAATCGCTTTCGCTGCTTCCATCTGCCCAGGGTCCACCCCAATAATTCCTCCACGGAACACTTCGGTTAAATACGCTCCGGTGTTTACCGAAACTACGATAAAGGCAGCCATCATCGAACTTAAATCAATATTAAAGAAAAGTTTGGCGCCATAAAAAATCATCATAGCCTGGACCATCATCGGCGTTCCGCGGAAAATTTCAACATAAGCCATAATCAAAAATTCAAAAATCCGATAAAGGACTTTTCGGAGAGGGTTCCCTTTTCTGTCTGCCGGAATCGAGCGGTAAATGGCAATCAGCAAGCCGATAATGGACCCAACGATAGTCGAAACCAAGGCAATAATCAGTGTGTTACGCGCCCCGACTAAAAACTGGCTGCCGTAGCTCGCCCAGATGCCGGCAACTTCAGCCCAGAAACCGCCGCTTTCCCCGCGTTCATTCAGCAAAACCATATCTTCCATCAATTGGGCGCGTTCACTTTCTGAGATAGTGGCTAAGGCTTGATTAATAGGTTCCGCAAGAGGCGATCCTTCACGGAGACCGACTGCAACTGTAGTATCGATATCTCCAGTATCAAAGCCCTGCCCTTCCTCAAATTCCACAAAAGCCAAGTCAGAATTCGCCGCTACCGCTGCCAAAGCCCCCGGCCGTTCGGAGACATAAGCATCTGATTTATCCGATAATACGGATGAAATCATGGTCGGGAAGGAATCCATTGCAGTCTGCTGCTCGACTTCTGGTATTTGCTCAATGAGCTCATAGTGAAAGGTGTTCAGCTGCCCCGTTACACGTGCACCTGTGAAATCGGCAAGCGAAGTCGCTTGGGCAAGGTTTGAATCGGCCTGCACGACAAGCACCAAGTCGGATTCGTAATAACTGTTGGAGAAGTCAATTTGCTCTTCCCGTTCTGGAGTCGGCGTCATCCCGGCAATAATTGCATCAATCATGCCGGATTCAAGCGCAGGCGGAAGTCCGTCCCATTCCAGCTTAACGATCTCTAGCGTCAAGTCCAATTCCTCTGCCAGACGAACAGCGATTTGTAAATCGTACCCATTCGCATATTCACCAGGCGAGTTGCTGATCTCAACCGCATTATCTGAAGGGGTCGTCTGTGACCAGTTAAAAGGCGCGTAATTGGCCTCCATCCCTACCCGTAACACCTCTTCCTCTTCTAAACCAGAGTTGATCGCTTCCCTATCGTAGGTGTTTTCCGTTGCACCAGCCATTAACGGAAATGCATGAAAAATGAAAAGCAGCATCGTTAATGCAACTGTTAATAGACGTTGCCAAGATCTTTTGTCCATAGCCATACTCCTTAATGAAATCTCTTTTTTATTCACTTTTTAAATGATACCTATTTTACCCCATTTAAGAAAACGTTACCACTATTTGAACATCCGGCAGTTGCACACAAATAAACTCCTTTTAGTCAGTATTCATTCTCTACTAAAGAGGAGGTGTGCATCTATTTGAGCGAAAAATTATTTTCACGTAATTTTTCTAACTGATTTACGCGAATATTTATTTTGACGGATAAGGCTCCCATTATTTACGCGAGATTTTATTTTCACGTAAATTTTTCGACTGATTTACGTGAATATTTATTTTCACGGATAGGTGCTTCCGATATTTACACGAAATTTTATTTTCACGTAATTTTTCTAAGACGAGAATCTCTTTAAAGGCCTCAACAAAGCACTCTCTTCAGTACTTTACGGCCTTTTCTGCAGGCAAAGCAGTACCGGCTTGCAAATATGGGATGATATAATAAACAAAATAAAAGGACAAAGGAGTGGTCTTCTAATGGATGGTCGCATTGATTCTGTCTCACGAGTTCTTGCAGCCTCGCCTCATTCTCTCTATCAGGCCTTCATAACTCCTTCTTCTTTGGTGAAGTGGCTGCCGCCTGAGGGAATGTCAGGACAGATAGATGATTTCCAACCGGAAGTCGGAAAAGGTTATCGGATGACGCTAACGTATGAAGAGCCTCACTCAATTTCAGGAAAAACAACGGCAGATGCAGACACTTTGGAGACGATTTTTACAGAATTAGTGCCCGATAAAAAAATTGCAGGCACTTCCGTTTTTGAAACAGAAGACCCGGATGTCAAGGGGGAACTTTTACTGACTTGGTATTTTGAGGAGCTGGAGGCTGGCACAAGAGTCATTTTAATTGTGGAAAATGTGCCGGTCGGTATTCCGAAAGCCGCTCATATTGAAGGCCTGAATTCAACGCTTGATAACTTGGAACGCTTTGTTCAAAGCCCGTCTGAAGATAGCAACAGCGGAAATTAAAAAAGCATATAACCGCGAACTGCCCCCTGTCAAGTAGACAGGAGGCAGTTCAAATAGTTCGCATAAAAGAACCTTCGACTAACGACTATCTTGTCGTTCTAGTGTCTCGGTCATCTCTAGAGAGGAAACTGAAGAATCTTAAGCACCATAAAGCACTTAGGCCAACCAGAACATATACAATTCTGGATAACATGGTCATATCTCCGAATAAAGTAGCTACTAAATCAAAATCAAAAAGTCCAACAAGCAGCCAATTTAAGCCACCAACAATTAAAAGCACTAACGCAATCATATCAACCGTTTTCATTAGGTCACCTCCTCATCTGTTTTTCTTGTCTACAATATAACGCATACCCATAAAACAAGTCGACCAATATGAATTGTAAAATCCATTTTTTTACAGGTCCAAGTGATTCTTTCTAACTCTTTTTTTATATGGTACAATAGTAAAAAATTAAAGGAGCACATCATTATGCATCCACTGACTCTACGGTTTATTATTACTTTTGTGTTAATTCTGATCATAAACATTCTCCGCCTGATTTCAGCAAGAATCGATTTTAAAAGCAACGTGGAAAGACCCACTGCCTTTCAGCGTTTTTTCTTAGGCGTTCAAGCTTTTTTAACGGTTTTTACCGGTCTTTTCAGTCTTTTAGGCTTCGTGATGAGAGACGCCGAAATGGCCATTTCTTTTGGTGTACTGACTCTGATCTTTTCAGTCATTCTTTATTTTACCCGCCGGAAATTCAAAAGATACTATGTGGAGAGTGAAGATTTCTTCTGGTTGAAAGAACAATATGCCGTGAATCGCATCTACTATGAAAACATTACGGATTGGATTCCATTACGCAAACAAATCGGAGTGCTGGATGAGACCCAATTAGAGAATAGATACGTTGTCGTCAATTTGGTTTTCCATGATCCAGAAATGCTGCTTAAAGAGCTTGCCAAAATGACTTTCTCTGGAAAATTCAAGCCCACGGATGGCAGCCAGCCAGATGATCCAAACCGCGAACAAGAATTTATCGACCATTTAGAGAAAAATGGCTATGGGCACATTATTGAAGAGTTTCTTGAAGAAAAACAGTATTCGGATGCTCTATAAAGTGTGGATGGCTCATGCAGAATCGAGCAATCCGTTTAAATTTATATCTATACATAAGGGACACAAGGAATCTAGAAACTGGATAGCTTACTATGGAAAGGAGGGATAAAATGGCTGAATACGACAAAGTAACAGATGAGGCAACCGCAGTGGAAGAAAATAAGCAACCGAAACAAAACAAACAAATGAAACGGAACTTTAATCTATGGGCGGCTCTTTTTGGATTTTTATATTACGCTTATAAAGGCTTATGGAAAAAAGGACTCCTTTTAACGAGTTTGACGATGATTATTCTGACAATTATTCACTTACTATTCCCAAGAATCTCCCTGTCTGCTTTAAGCACAGGAGTATCTGTCGGTGTTTTTGGAGCAATGGGAAACATTGACCTGAACCGCAAAGCAGAATATGGAGAGACAATGTGGAAAGAGCTGCCGCCGATATTTCACCGAAATTGGGCAGTCATTGGTTTGTCTGTCTTGATATTTATCCTTTACATGACAATACCCAGTACACCTCTTCCGGAGATGGAAGATGCTTCAACAGAATTGGTCACCGAAATTTTAACGGAGCATTATCAATTGCCATTAGAAGCTGTTGATGTGAGGATACTGGATGAAGTAGAAGGCGTAGAAAATCTCTATAACGCCCAAGCCACATTGAGCAATGATTTGACGGTCCAGATATCAGTGGAATATTTTCCAGAGAGCAATTACATAGAAGTCTTTATTCCTGAAGAAGAAATGATTCTTTTGCTGAATGAGATCTAACCACTTCATTCCATACTAACTACATAAGTCCTGGCACTGCCCAAAAAGCGGTGTCAGGGCTTATTGCATAGCTACTGCTCACAAGCAGCCAGAAAGTCCTCTACTTCTTTTGGGGATTTCAATAGAATGATCTTTTTCTCTTTTTTCATTTTATCAAGCTTCGTCATAAGTTCTGGCTTTTTGACTTTTGGGTAATTCCAGATCCATCGATAAAAATTTAAATTCCATCACTCTCTCCCCTTTGTCTGGATATGTTCAACTACCCTAATTATCATAGTTCCATTTTTTCTTAGGGGCAATTATTCATCCTCATTCAGCCAATTTTTTAGGCTTGCTATGTTTTTTAGTCCTGTTTTTGATTTTCATTTAGAAAACAAGAATGAATGCGCTATACTTAATAGGTGAAAACACTAATAATTGAAAGGAAGATGTTTGATGAAATTTGGCGTTTTTTCAGTCAGTATGCCTGAATACACTCCCGCAGAAACTGTAAAACTACTTAAAGAAATTGGTTACGATGCGGTGGAATGGCGAGTCAGCGAATTGCCGCCTAAAGAAGGCGAAGAACACCCTATGGCGGTCCATTTCGGTGAAATGAATGAGGAACAGCGGTACGCTTATCGCTACTGGATCAATAACAAAAGCACCATTGATTCACACAATGTAATGGAAGCGACTACAGAAGCCACCACACTCGCGAAGGAAGCAGGTATTGAAACATTTGCTTTAAGTTCTTATTACAATACCGACCAATACGATGAACTAGTCGATGTCTATAAAGCAGCAGAAGCAAATGGTATCCCTGCTGTTCGTGTGGGCTTAGTGAGTTACGATTTTGACAAAGAAGAAAAAACAGTGCCAGAATTAAACAAAAAAATGCGTTCTGAATTGGAGCGTTTAGTTGAATTATCAAAAGAAACAGGGGTAAAAACCTTAATTGAAATCCATCACGGCACACTGATTTCAGGTTTCAGCGCGGCGTACAATATGCTAAGAGGACTCGACCCGCAGAATATTGGCTGTATTGTTGATCCTGGAAACATGGTAGCTGAAGGTTTTGAAGATTACCGCAAAGGTTTTGAGCTTTTAGGTGATTTTGTCGCCCACGTCCACATGAAAAATGGCCGGTATGTGGAAAAAGAAGAACGCGATGCCTTAGGCGCAAAACAATGGGAATTTGTCTGGACACCATTAAAAGAAGGTCAGGCGAATCTACTCCGCGTGTTTGAAGTAATGAAAGCTGTCGGTTACGATGGAACAGTTTCTCTTGAAGACTTTTCTAATGAAGCAGCTACGGAAGATAAGCTGCGAGAGAATTTTGATTTCATGAAAAAAGCGAAAGAACTGGCGGATCAAGAATAACTCACGCAGAACAAAAAAATCAGAGACCCCAAAGGTTAGAGCTCCTCTAACTTTTGGGTTTTTTTATCGATCCGTTCACTCTCTCATTCACTGGGTGCCATCCCAAGTATGAACAGGACGGCTGGAAGCTTTTGTTCTCTATTTTTCACTTAATAGGAATCAATAAAAAAACACTATCTGTTTACTCTTCACGAGCCAGCAGATAGTGTCTTTTATTTATGATATGCCAAACTTTATTTTAATAACGGTTCTTCTAGTATTGCTGAACCTGATGCAGCCACTGCTTCGTCTTCTAGACTTTCGATGACTTCTTCATCTTCTGTTTCTCTAGCTTTATCTAATTTCCATTGTGCAATTTTCGCACGCATTTCATCATCAATATTCCAGATGAACTTGAAGATGGACCATGAGATAAGTGCTGCAGCTGCTGGAATAGCTAAGTTCATCGCTGTAATTCCAAAAATTGTTCCAGCGCTTTGAGCTAAACCTTGGTTTGTTAATTCAGGGTTGTAACCAATCCAGCCGATAATTAATACCGCTAATGATTGGGCAACAGTTTGTCCGACACGGCGAGTTAATGAGAATGTACCATAGATGGCACCTTCTGTACGTTTACCTGTAAGGTATTCGTTGTAGTCAATCGCTTCACTAACTAGACCCCATTGTAATTGAACGGACATATTCACTAAACCGAATCCAACCGCTGATACAAGCAAGTAGACAAGAGGCGGGATGTTAATCGCTACCATTGAACCGAATAATGCGATTAATAAGATTGCTCCGACAGTTAAACAGCTCTTAATCAAGTTTACTGTGCCGCCAAATCTTTTAGCTAGTGATGGCGCAATAACGAGTAAACCGATCGATAAAAACTGAGAGATAATAGTTGTGTAAGTCATTAAACCAATATTTCCTAAAACATCCGCATACATGTATGAGTTAAACTGGCTGTACATTGTTGTACCTAAAACAATAATAACCGAGTGTAAACTCAATGCTAGGAATGCACGGTTTTGCTTGAATACATTAATAATATCTGTAAATTTAACTTTGTTCTCTTCGCGCTCTTCTTCAGTGGCATTTTCATCATCGACGACGATACGCGCACTCGCATTACGCTCTTCTGTCCAAGCGTAGTGGATGAATACTAAGAATCCGCCTAATAGAGCAATTGTTACTGCAGAAATCATATAACCGCGTGGGTTTTCACCAAGGCTGGCTAGTAATTGAGGAACAATAACACCAGCTACTAACGCTCCGACGGATGATCCGATACCACGTGCAGAAGATAAAGTGGCACGTTCTGTATCATTTAATGCCATAGCCCCTAACACAGAACCCATGGCAATGTTCATCATTGTGTAGCCCCACTCGTACAGAATCTTAAGTAAGAATAATGAAGCAACAGCAGCGAAACCGCTTAACATATTAGGTACGGTAAAGAATGCAATAAATCCTAGAACCATAACCGGAATTGAAGCAAGGATCCATGGTCGGAACTTGTCTCTATCCCCTTTAGCTTTCTCAAAGGATTTATCCATTAAAGTTCCTACAAGAGGGTCATTAACCATGTCCCAAATATTCCAGATTAACAGCAGTGCGGATAAAGCGACAAATGGGACGCCCAGTACGTTTGTTACAAAACGGTTCATGTAACCCATGATAAGAACAAGAGTAATAACTCCTCCAGCGTCTCCCGCTGCGTAACCGATTCTATGTTTTACAGTTAAGTTATTTTCAGTTGATACGGCTTTACTAACATTTTTATTTTTCATATTAATTTTCCCCAATCATTAATAAATGTTTTTTTTAGAAGTAATTGGCCTAAAAGGATATCTCGCTCCGTTCGCTTCTATCTTTCATAATTCTAATCGCTTTTTGTTGCTTAATTTTATTCAATAATGGCATTCTATATTTTTTCTGTTTTTTCTTTGTTCTTACAGCCTGCCGATTCGCAATAGGTCAACTGACTATGTGATACAATTTCCAATCATTTATTAACATGTCCTCATGTTCCTAAATCATCAGCCCTTTCTATCTATCTAATAATGGTTCTTTTTGTAACTTTCTTAATTATACAATGATGTTAACGGTTTCATTATAGAGAATTTACTTTTTAAATTTTCCAAAAAGGAAACATCACGTCTGATGGCTTTTTGGATAAAATTATTATAGCACATTTTAAAACGCTTTCAAGTCCTTTTTAAAACTTTTTTAAAATATTTTTCACATAGGTTTCCTTAAAGGAAACAATCAATTGGGAACGTTTCCTTATACTGGAAAATCAACCTTCTTCTACAAGAGGTCATACGATAATTTATTCACAATTACGGATTTAGACGATTAAACACCATCACTCCGTCTGCTATTTTAGAAGCCGACATCAAACAATGGACCTGCCCAGTGAGTCTTTTGTATACTGAAGAGGATAAATATTGCACATAAAACAGGAGGTTATTTTGTGGATTTTAAAGATTTCCAATGGGTAAATGAGTCTGAATTTGAGTGGACAGCTAATGGAGCGGCTATACACGCCCCTGCCGAAACAGACTATTTTGTCGATCCGATTGATGGAAAAATCACAGCGACTGCTCCTTTTTTCTATAAAGAAGTAACAGGCGATTTTATTTTCAAAGCAAAAGTGAGTCTCGCTTTTGAATCTGTCTATGATGCGGCCGTTCTGCTCGTCTTAGATCATGAGACATTATGGGCCAAGGCTTGTTTTGAATATACAGATTTCGGCACCACATCTGTCGTGACGGTGATGACAGACGGGCGGTCGGATGATGCCAATGGAGTGAATGTAGAGACGGATGAAATTTGGCTGCAGATGAGCCGCAAGGACAAGGTGTTTGCCATTCATTATTCTTTAGATGGCGAGGACTATACTATGGCCCGACTCGCGCACCTTCCGATGCAACACACAATTAAAGTGGGTCTGGAAGCCCAGTCGCCTACCGGAAAAGGCGGAAAAAGAATGTTTGAGGAGATTTCGCTGGAATTAAAGAGCCCTGCGGATATACGAGCTGGGGAATAGTTTATTGAATAAACTAAAAAATGAGTTATCTATTAAATAGGCAGTTCTGACCTCTATGGTAGATAGTATAAAAAGTGGTTGTCTGTTAAATGGACTAAAGCTAGAATTTTCTTTAACAACCTGAATGCACTAAATCGCTTAAAATTGTGATTTGATTCGTCGTCTGCTAGACTGAACCTGTAAACTATTAGCAGCAGGATAAGACTAAAAAGGAGGAAATCATTTGCGTTTAGAAAATCATAAAGTGATCGCATTAGTCCATGATGAATTTGATGATCTGGAGTTATGGTATCCGGTTATCCGTCTGCGGGAAGAAGGCGCTCAAGTCGATTTAGTCGGCCCCGAAGCGGATGCGACTTATAAAGGAAAAGATGGTGTGCCGGTGACTTCAGATTATGCGTATGGCGATGTGAACCCTGAAGATTATGATGCAGTCATCATTCCAGGCGGATGGGCGCCGGATAAAATCCGCCGCTACGATGACGTAAAAAATATCGTCAAACACATGAATGAGAACGGTAAAACCATTGGACAAATTTGCCACGCTGGCTGGGTGACGATTTCTGCGGATGTTTTAGAAGGAAAAACAGTCACCAGTACGCCGGGAATTAAAGATGATATGACAAATGCTGGAGCAAAGTGGATAGATGAACCGGTTGTCACAGACGGCCAGCTTGTTTCAAGCCGCAGACCACCTGATCTGCCGGAATATCTGCCTGAGCTGATCAAAGTAATGGAACAATATAAACGTTAATCACTGAATGAACACCCCTCCAGAGAATGGCAGGGGTGTTTTTCTTCAGTAAAATTGTCTACTGAAGATGCAGAAGCTTTTTAAGAGCCTGCTTGCGGTCAAACGGTAAGCTCCCACACGGAATCGCCATTTCCTTGAAAGATTATGTCTTCACGCTTTTCCATGTCCCCGAGGATTCTCGGTAAAAACCAACACCGCAACGGCTATCTTTTCCAAAATAAAAGCATCTCTAGTAAAATGAACCTATATCAATGAAAGGTGTGAGAATATGAGTTTATTGGAGAATAAAGTCGCGATAGTCACAGGAGCTGCACAAGGTTTAGGGACAAAAATTGTTGAACTGTTTGTCAATGAAGGAGCTACCGTCGTAGGAGTGGATATTCAAGGAGATAAAATTGAACAGGCTATGAAGCCTTTTGGTGACAAAGCCGAAGGTAAAGTACTGGATATTACAGATGACAAGAGCTGGCAGGAGTTAATCAACCAAACAGCGGAAAAATTCGGAAAGCTGGACATCTTAGTGAACAATGCTTCAATTATGTCTAGAAAAGGCATTTTGGAGCTGAGCGGCGAAGAATATATGAATGTTCAATCCGTCAATTCCCTCGGCACCTTTTTGGGAATGAAATATGCAATTCCTAAAATGCAGGAAAACGGTTCGGGTTCGATCGTAAACATTTCTTCAATCGGCGCTTTGGCTTCAGGTGCAGCGGATGGCGAAGATGCTGCTTATAGTGCGTCTAAAGGAAGTGTGACTTCATTGACCCGACACATCGCCCACTATTTTGCCAAAGACAATATTCGAGCAAACACCGTCCACCCGGGAGCTATTCAGACGGATATGCTCCAGGAAGTGTTCGACGCAAATCCGGAACTTTGGGAGAAGAACAAAGAAAATTCGCCTTTGCCAGGCCATATCTCTGAAGCGGAAGACGTTGCAAATGGCGTGGTCTTTTTAGCCAGCGACAAATCGCGGACAATTACCGGCGAACAGCTGGTCATTGACAATGGCTATATGACCCAGTAAAGCCTTTAAACAACCGCAAAAATTTCTTGCAAATCGCAAAGAATCCCTTCGGAAAATGGAGGAGTTCCTTGCGATTTTTTCTGCTAATGACCTGACACAATCCCTCCCAAAAAACTTGCATAGGCGTTTCAACCTGGTACAATCAATGAAAAACAAAGGAGAATTTTTATGGAACATTTCGCGATTCGAATGCTGGTCATCCTTGTCTTATTCTTTATTCTAAATGGCATTCGTCTCATTTTAGCTACCCGGCCTCCGAGTAAGAAGGTGGAAAGACCGAGTATCATCCAGCGCCTTGGAATAGGAGCACATGTCGTTCTAGGGGTCGTTATGGGTGTAGCCATCCTGCTCAGCCTTTTAACAGAAACGAAAGAGCCCCTGATTCTATTTTCCATTTTTTTTGTGGGGAACGGCCTTCTTTATTATTTCACACGTCGAAAGTTCAAACGGTACTATGAGGAGACGGAAGAGTGGTTTTACATAAAGCACCAATATATTTTTCCGGACCACGTTTACTATGAAAACATTTCGGATTGGATTCCCTTAAAGAAACAACTGGGTCTGCGTGATGAGACTCAAAATGAAGAATACTATCTTGTGGTGAACTTGGTCTTTCATGATCCTGAGATTTTGCTGCGCAAACTGACTGAAATGACGTTTGCCGGGAAATTCGCACGGACAGACAAAAGCCATTCAGAAGATCCCTATCGAGAACAGGAATGGACAGACTTTTTAGAAGAAAATGGTTACGGCCATATCATAGAAGAATTTCTAAATGAGTCGCCCCGTCTTGAAAGAGATTAGTAGGGATTGTTTTACTCTTTACCTACATATAGATTAAGAACCTAACCCTGCGTAAAAA
>CAZKSU010000002.1:0-40471 GCA_964555455.1 uncultured Carnobacteriaceae bacterium | reverse complement strand
TACTTAAAAAGAGCAGAATAATAATCCAAGGCGCTCTTTGTTTGGCGGCAGTGACTGGGGTGGTTGCTCCGCGTTCTTCCCCTTTAGTCGTCGTAATTCCGGCGAACTCATGGAAATCTTCTTCGCTTTCTTGTTCCACAACATCCATAATATCGTCAACGGTAATAATCCCCACTAGCCGATTGTCATGGGTCGTGACTGGAATTGCAATCAGGTTATAATCTTGGATGATTTTTGCGACAGCTTCCTGGTCTTCTGTGACCAGCACGCTTACTGCTTGAGGATTCATTACTTCACCAACCAGGGTATCTTCAGGAGCCAGCAGTAAATCACGCAAAGATAATACCCCGACTAGATGATGGTTTTTATCCACCACATATAAGTAATAAATGGTTTCTGCCCGTTCACCGAAATTTCGGATGCGGTCGATGACTTCTTTAGTGGTCAATTCTTCAAGAATATAGAAATACTCTTTGGTCATAATTGAGCCGGCCGTTTCGATTTCATAAGACATGACCTCTTGGAGCCGCTTGTACTCTGTTTCATCCATTTTTTTGAGGAGCTCATTAAAGTCTTCAACATCTGCCAGCAGCACAAAATTTGCTAACGTGTCCGTCGGCAAGTAGTCAAACACCTCTACCATATAATCTTGCGGCAAATACGTAACGGCATCTTTTTGATCTTCGACGTCCATCCATTCAAAAATTTCGGCAAATTCTTCTGAGGTTAGAAAATCAGCTATTTTACGTTTTTTTTCCGGATACAGTAAATGAAAAAGCTCTTGTTGGTCACGTTCGTGCAAGGTTAAAAAATGTTCGCGAAACTGTTCCCGGTCACCTCGTTTCACATATTGAAATAAGTCTTCATAATATTCTTCACGTGCAGTTAAATCTTCTATCATCTCTCTAGCTCCTCGTCGTCATAGAATAAATAGTGGATCTTTTTGTTTCATTCTTTATTTTCATTAGTGTCATTGTATCAAATTTCTTCTGAAACTTCTCATAATTCGCTGACGGGCCGACAAATGGAGCTGCCGTCAGAAGCAAAAGCCGTAAACCACTCAAAAAAACCCTCAGACCTTTTAAAAGGTCTGAGGGTTTGGCTTTTAAATGTTTATTATGTCTTGTCTATGCCATTGAAGTCACTTTTGCTTGTACTCGTTCAATCAGGTCTTTTGCCCAATCGCGTGACGGTTTGGTCACTTCAGAGATGGCACAGTATTTGTCTACCATTGAGACAATAAAGCTTTCTTGATAACGTGGGAAACGTAATTTAAATGTACATAAAAACATATGCTTTAAAATGATGTCTTTTTCAACTTTATTTAAGTCAGTAATTTTTTCTGCATTTTTTAAAGCAATTTTTGGATGTGCACAATTGTGAGATCCAAGACCCAGCATTTCAACTTCTTCGCGTTCTTCCAAGAAAAAGTCATGCAGCAGTCCTGCTCTTGCAGTGGACACATAGTCTAAGTTCATTGATTTCGCTACTTTGTAACTGACATAAGATACAAAGAGACTATGTACGAGACGCGTTGTATAATGATGATGTGTGATGTCATCTAGTTTTTGTAATTTTTTATTTTTGAGTAAATCTCCAACAATGTTCATATATTCCTTATCGTTTTCCCAAGTGGCACGAACGAATTCCATCAACATTCTCCTTTTAATTTAGTGGATATCGCAATCATTAATCCAACTTGCGAATTCATAAGATGAATTAAATTCTTGGAACAGTACTTATTATACAGCATGCCGCGAAAATTTAAAGACTTATTGGTCATTTTTTTAAAAAAACGTGAAAAATTTAATCTTTTTTTAACAATTAGCTTCAAAAGCTATTAATATCCACTTTCAAGCTCGACAAGGTTTCTCGGCAACTCCTCGTCTTCCATAAAGGCCTCAAAGTTTTCCATAAAAATAGGATACAAGTGGTTGGGATAATTTTCCACATTTCCTGCAATGTGCGGCGTGACCGCTATTTTATCATGCGACCATATCGGATGCCCTTGCGGCAGTGGTTCTTCTTCAAACACATCTAGTCCAGCAAAGAGTAACTGATTAGTATCTAAAGCGTTCAATAGCGCTTCTGTATCGACTGTTTCGCCGCGTCCTACATTTATAAAGATAGACCCTTCTTTCATTTTAGAAAAGAGCTCTTCATCAAAGAGGTGCTTGGTCTCTTCAGTCGCCGGCAAAATATTCACCACAACATCAGCTTCACCGATCACCTCTGCAAGATCATCTTGCACATACTGCTTGTCCATATTTTCAACAGAACGGCCGCTGCGATTAACCCCAATCGTCTTCATGCCAAATCCCTTAGCTATCTGGGCAAGATGCTGTCCGATATTGCCTGTTCCCAGAATCATCATCGTTTTCCCATAGAGTTCATATAAATGTTGACCATCTCGCCACTGGCCATCCAACTGATTATACGCCGCTTCGATGATGCCGCGCGTATAACCCAGCAGCAGCCCGATCGTCGACTCTGCCACCGCGTATTTGTGAATGCCGCTTCCGTTCGTCAATAAAATATCCTTTTCTTTAAATAAATCAAGCGGCAGGACATCTACTCCTGCGTAAGGATACTGAATCCATTTCACTTGGCTTTGATCGTCTTCGATCAATGGAATCAGCGCTTCCGACCAGCCTAAAACAATCTCTAACTGATCGGCTTGCGCTTCATCAGCCGAATAAATAATCTCGTAGTCAGAAGCCGTTCCTTTTAGCTCTTCAATTTGGTCATCAAGCAATTCGAAAAGAATTAAGATTTGTTTTGTCATTAAAGTCCCTCTTTCCTATTCATTTAAATGAAACATCAAAATACTGGCTGCAATGGCCACATTTAATGATTCCGTTTGTCCTTTCATTGGAATATAAATGTTTTGGTCAATAAAGCCTAACAGTTCTGGGCGAATACCAGCGCCTTCATTGCCGACTACTAATGCAAAGGGTGTATTGTAGCTCAGTTCTTTATAAGAGGAAGCTTCTAGGTTTAAATCCGTGCCTAAAATCGGATAGCCTTTGGTTTTAAATTCAATCATGAACTCTTCTAGAGTTCCCTCATAAATTTCCAGATGAAAATGACTGCCTTGAGCTGCCCGAATTGTTTTCGAGTTATATAAATCGACGGTGCCTTTTCCTAGAAACACGCCTTGAAATCCAGCAGCATCCGCTGTCCGGATCATGGTGCCGACGTTGCCCGGGTCTTGGACCGCATCGACTAGCAGGAAAGGCCCTGTAATCTCTTGCGGAAAGGCTTGTTTTTCAATCGCCAATTCCGCATAAATGCCCTGGCTGGTTTCTGTCGCCGAGATTTCTTCAGCCACTTCTTCGGACAATACCATTAAACTGTCTTCGTTTAGATTCAGCGCCAGAAAATCTTTTTCTTCCAAGACATCTTCTCGTACCATAATGTGTTCAATTTGATCGGCACTGTACTGTAAAGCTTCCTCGATTAAATGGTAGCCTTCAATGAGATAGCGATGCTTTTTTTCTCGTTCGCGACGTGTTAATAATTTTTTCCAGTCTTTCACTTGCTGATTATTTGTTGATGTAATGTGATGCATAACCTTCACCTCTTACCTTTCAATTCTCATCATACATTTTTTACTGTTCAATTGCATTAAAAAACACATTAAATCATTCAATGAATCATTTAATGTGTTCTCTAAAGTATTTAATTAAAAATTCACATAGGCTCTTGGGTTGACTGGGTTCCAGTTCTGACGAACTTCAAAGTGTAAGTGTACACCTGTAGAAGAACCAGTTGTTCCCATCGTTCCGATAGTTTGACCAGAAGATACGCTTTGTCCTGGAGCGACTCGCAAGCCTGGTGTCATATGGCCGTAACGCGTTAAAATACCACCGCCATGGTCAATTTCTACGTAGTAACCAAGGGTCGGGCTATAAGAAGCCGTACGTACGGTACCTGACTTAGCAGCGCGGATTGGTCCGCCTCCGCCGATATCGATTCCTGCATGCAGTTTTCTTGTTCCGCGGATTGGATGGATTCGGTAGCCGAATTCCGAGGTTACAGGACCACCTGCCGGACGAACCCAGCCGCTTGTATTCGATGGCGCTGGAGCGGGTGCTGGTTTCGGAGCGGGTGCTGGAGCGGGAGCTTTTTTACTAGAAGCCGCTTGAACACTAGACTGGCTCGATTTCTTAGCCGCCGCTTGAGCTGCTTGAGCTTCTTTAGCCGCTTGAGCCTCTGCCCGTCTTCTGGCTTCTGCTTCTTTTCTTGCTTCTGCTTCTGCGCGTTTTCTTGCCGCTTCTTCACGTTCACGACGTGCTTTTTCTTCTGCAGCAATTCTCGCTTGTTCAGCTTTTACTTGTTTTTCTAATTCGCTTGTTTTTTCTGCAATTTGATTACGCTGACCAACTAAACTTTTACGTTCAGCTTTAGTTAAATCGTAATTTTCAGAAACAATTTCAATTTTATTGTCTAATTCTAAACGCTGAGCGATTAAGTTATTTTTAGACACTTCAAGAGCCATTTTGACTTCATTTGATTCTACTCTTGCTTGCTCAACCTCTGCAGCTTTAGCTTCGACTGCTTCTTTATCTGCAATCTGATCTTCCATCATACTGTTATTGCTGTTCACTAACAAGCTAATAACTTCCATTTTACCTACAAGTTCTGTTAAACTTTCAGCAGATAAAACGATATCTATGACGTTTCCTGGCGCACCTGTTTTTTGGACGCTGCGCGCCTGCTCTTCAAGAGCTGCGTTTCTTTTTTCAATGTTATCTTTTAAAATTTCAATTTCTTTGTTTAATCGTTCAATTTCTTCTTCTAAACGAGCAATTTCTTCTTCTTGGGCTTTTATTTTACTAAGGACATCATCAATGTTTGCTTGAATACGTTCGATATCTTCTGTCAACTGTTGACGTTCTGATTCAAGTAATTGCATTTTTTCTTCGCGTTCATTGATTTCGAGACTGATTTCGCCTGACTGTCTATTTAATTTTTGTTGTTCACTTTGTAAATCGTTTAATTTTTGAGAACTTGCACCGACAGATGGTGCGAAAGTAGTATTTAAAGAAAGAAAAATTGCTGTAGAAGTAAGTATTGAAAATAGTTTTTTCTTTTTCAATTTAGGACTCCTCTACGGTGGTATAGTATGTGTTCTTTTGAACTACAAATATATTAGCAGTTCAAAAATGAAAATCCAATAGTTTTTTTCATTTGTTACTTGTTTGTAATTTTCTGAAAACTTAAAACATTACATAAACATTATTGTTTTTATTGTTGCCGATTCAAAACCGCTGGTACTCCGTCTCTAGTCTGATATTTATAAAAATTGTTCTTTTTTTAGAATCTTTTTATCTTATAAACACTTTATTGTTTTTGTCAATAGTAACATTCTCGTAACATACGAGGATGTATCTTTAACCGCTTTCATTCATTTTCTATAGAAAAAGAGGTACCTATGACTATATTACCAAGCTTTCAAAACATCGAAAATTTTAGTGCACTTGTAGAAGAGAACGAACTCTTTTCGCAATTTTCAAACCGTTCGCTTCTTCACCATTATGAGGCAAATTATATTCAGCTGCATTTTAACCCTGTCCTCGCTGAATTTTCCTTGCTGGAGGAAATGTATTTAGAGGACTTGAAACAGACAGGTCAGTCTTATCTAAACTTCCACTGGCCGCAAAATACTGGTCTCTATATGGATGTATTGGATCACCTCAGTAAAAAAGGCTATAAATTAGGCCGATTGGAATTACTTCATCTTCAGCCCCAGCATTTCACTAAACGGCCCGCCAATCCAACAGCAAAAATCGTTCAAGTGACAGACGATACGTTTGAGGCGTTTTTGTCTCTCAATGCAGCAGAAGATCGAAAACAAAGCCAAGGTTTTGCAGCGCACAAAGCTTCTGTCTACTGTTATCAATATCAATGCCCTCACGTTACTTTCCTGCTCGCTTTTGTCCAGCAGCAAGCAGCAGGTGCTCTGACTCTGATCGCTTCTCCTGATTATTTAGAAGTCGACAACGTCCTGACTAGTGCGCCTTGGAGAAAAAGAGGCATTGCAACCGAGATGTTAGCTGCTATCGTTAAACAGGCCGCAAGGCTCGGTAAAGAGGTCATCTTATTAGCCGATGCTGAAGATACTCCGCGGGAGATGTATTTGAAGTTAGGTTTTCAACCAGTTGCCAGCCAAATTCACGCCCTCAAGAAATGGTAACCCTGCTGTCTCATCTTTTCTATCTGAAAAAGATATGCTAAGCTAGAACTAAAATAAAACAGCTTAGGAGCAACAGATAAATGACAACAAAATTAATCGAAGTAGTAGGCGCGGCCATTATCGCAGACAAAAAAGTGCTGGCTATGCAAAGAAGCGAGACAATGACTTTATCGGGTATGTGGGAGTTCCCCGGTGGCAAAGTCGAAGCCAATGAGTCAGAAGAAGAAGCCTTGATTCGTGAAATTCAAGAAGAACTGAACATCACCATAAAGATTACGGATTACGTCAATGAAGCGACTTACGCCTATGATTTTGGAACGGTGGCTTTAACAGTTTATACGGCTGAAATTGTATCCGGCCAGATTTCTTTAGAAGAACACAGCGATGGTAAATGGCTTGCAGCGGATGAGCTGAGGGAAGTCACCTGGGCACCCGTTGATATTCCTGCCGTTAAAGCGTTGGAAAAAATTCTTACATAAAATAAAACGCCTGTTTGGATTCCCCATAGAGGGGTCCATCAGGCGTTTTTTGGTGCAATTAATCTTCCCGTACTAAGTAGTGGAACAACTGATAAGTCATCGGTGTCTGCAGCGACAGATCCATGGTCACAACCGGCGCTGTATTGCCGAACTCTCCCATTTCATGATCAGTGGCTGAACCTTCGTTATAAGCCGCTTCCCCCACATAGTAGAATTCTGTCCCTTCGCTTCCTTCCCTTTTGACAAAGATGTGTAAATCAATCCCTAACTCTTCCGAAGCGATAATCTCTTGAACTTCTGTTGATTGCGTCGTCAAATTTGACCTTGAATACCAGTGCAAGAGATTTTCGTTAATGAAGGTGTCTTCGTATTTTGTTGTTTCGCTGATTTCATCGCTTTTATGGTAATTGATAAATATCGGACAGGTTTGATGCTTGATGCGGTAACCATAAACAGTAGAACTCTCATCCTTTTCCCAAAGCAGGAGCCGGAGCGCATCTTTTCTGGAATATTTTTCGCCCACTTCTAAACCGTTTAAGGTGTACCCGGCCGGATATTTCTTCGAGCGAGCAAGTCCTGTTTTAATGGCATCAACAGCCAAGTCATAAAAGACAGGATTTTCTAAAGCTGTTTGCATGGCTTCTGATAATGCATACTGATTGCTTTCTATAGAAAGAAGCGGTTGTCCATATTTTTTCTGAGCTTGAGAGATGAAAAAATCTAAAGTCAATACACGTTCAATAGACTGTATGAGTGCCTCAGAATATTCCGCACTGTTTTTCTTAAGAATGTTCAAATATTCGCCCTTAGAAACAGGCCGCTCGTTTTGAATCAGCTGCTTCAGTAACAAGAGCTCATGCGGCCGTTTGCCATTCATCAATTCAAAGGAAAGCATCCGCAACATCCCGCTTTGATTCGCGTCCAAAGATGCATAATGGCTTTTCCCCTTTTCAAATTTATGAATCACTTCTCCATAATGTTTAAAACGGCTGTCTTCAAAAAAAACAAGCGGATCCAAGCTGCGCTCCCGATAGTAATCATACAAGAAAGGTGTACGGCCCAATCGGTTTTGCAAATCTAAATATTCTTTCTTTAGATTGGCCATGCTGGACAAGCGGGTCTCTGTAATCGAAGCAAAGATCTGTTCTTGCGCCACTTCTTCAAAATTAATCGTTGTGACCCCTGATAGTTGATGGTGCTGTCCTAATTTCCGGCGGTAATTATCCTTGTTATAGGATTTATCGCCATATAAAGCCATGGGAATTAAGTAGTTGTTTTTATAATTGCCGATAAAGTCAATGATAGTGACAAACTCTTTCTGAGGATAGAGACGCAAGCCCCGGCCCAATTGCTGGATAAAGACAATACTGGACTGGGTATTACGCAGCATCACAATCTGATTGAGACTGGGAATATCAATTCCTTCATTAAAAATATCCACCGTTAAGATATAGTCTAGCGCGTCACGTTCTAGTTTTTCGACTTCCCGCTCGCGCACTTCTTGCGAGTCCTTGCCTGAAAGAGCCACTGTCCGCAGCCCTCTCTCATTTAAAACCTGCGACAGCTCCTCTGCCTCTTGATTCCGCGAGCAAAAGATCAGGCCCCTTGTTTCTTGGGCGCTTGTTTCATAGTAATGTATCTTTTCCAAAAGATGATCCACCCGCTCTTCAGTGACCAATCGCGAAAAATCTTCTTTTTCATCAATCAACTCCCCGTCTTCTTTCCGCATCTCGGTGACTCCGTAATATAAAAAGGGAGTGAGCATTTCTTCCGCCAAAGCATCATGCAGTCGAATTTCGTAGGCTACATTATACTCAAACAATTCATAGATATTTTGGCCATCTGTCCGCTCTGGTGTGGCGGTCAACCCTAAGTAAAACTCCGGCTGGAAATGATCCATGATTCTCTGGTAACTGCCGGCAGCCGCATGGTGGACTTCATCAATTAATATGTAATCAAAGAGCCCGGCATCTAAGCTTTCTAAGTTTTTTGGTCGGGACAAAGACTGAATCGTCGCAAATACATACTTTTTATCCGCCAGCTCGGCCCCGCTTTGGTAAATCATCGACTCCTCGTCATTAAAACCGATCACCTGCTGAAAAGAATCCTGCGCGTCGCGCAAAATCTGCTCGCGGTGCACAAGGAACAACATCCGTTCAGGCTGAGCCTGCTTTACATCAAAAGCGCCTAAATAAGTCTTCCCTGTCCCGGTGGCACTGATAACCAGAGCACGCTCGGCCCCTTTTTGGCGCAAAGTCTCAATTGCTTTGACCGCTTCTTTTTGCATGCGGTTAGGCCGAACAATTGGATAAGTTTCCTCTTTAGCAGCTAATGGTTCAGCCACAGCTTCTGTCTGGACGAACGGCTTCCGATTCTGTTCGTAATCTTTAATGGAAGAGACTGTCAGCGGAATGGACGGTTCCCATAAGGCATCAAAATCAGCTGTTGTTCGTTTGATGAAATCGCCGTTGTCTGTCGAAGTCAGTTTGACATTCCACTCATAGTTCATTTTTAACGCAGAATGGGTTAAATTGGAACTGCCGACAATCACCGCCTGTTCTTTGGCGTGGCTGAAAATGTAGACTTTCGCATGAGACTTCACTGCTTCTTCCGTCATCCGCACCTCTATATTTTTCAGTTTCAATAATTCATACAAAGCAGCGGGATCGTTAAATCCTAAATAAGGAGACACTAAAATTTTCCCTTGGCCTCCTCTCGCTGTAAAATCCGCCAGCTGCGTTTTCAGCATCCCAATCCCCGCGGTTGTCACAAAAGCCACGTTGATACAAAAGGAATCCGCTTTTTTCAATTCATTTTGCAGTTCGGTCAAGACGTACTCACCGGTAGACGGATCGTTCGTCAGCACTTTTGGTGCATAAAGATTGTTTTTATAATTCACGTTATGGATAAAGCCGTATTTTAAAGACTGGTCCAATTGTGTCTCAAAAGCACGGTGCTCAGCATCCGACATGTCATTCGCCCCTCTCAAAGAACCTTTTTGCTCATTGTAGCAGCAATCGTTCAAAAGATCATTCAGCTTTCGATATTTCTTGGGGCAATTAATCAGAACGATACCTTCTCCCAGCTGTTTATGATAAAATAGGAAAGGATTAATTTGAAAGGATGTATGTATCTTTGGAAAAACTAAATAATCAATTTAAAAGAGAAACCGTTATTCGGATTCTGATTGCTGTTATCGGGATTTTAACCTTTTCTTTCTCGACCAGCTTCGGCTGGGGCTTCATTCTGGGAGCGATTGTTTCAAAAGAGGGAATCAGCTTGCAAACAAAAGAAGGCTGGGGTTTGCTAGCTTTAATCACAGGAGTCATGCTGGTGGCTATTTACTTCTTGCTCGATACACCGGCCGTTTACGGGTATATCGCTTCCACGATCGTTTACTTTATTTTGAAAGATTTGCTGATCTATATGGAAAAAAATCAAAATAACCGGAACACTTAACGACAAATGCAGAAATGAAGTCTCTTCATTCCTGCATTTTTTTCTTATTCAAATTGAATCAAAGAGAACAATTGCGGCAAATCCCAAGGAGTGATAATTCCTTTAATGTCCTCCCAGTTCTCAATCTTCACTTCATCCGACAGCAGCACCAGGTACTGATTGCGTCCTTCAAGCAAATTCTTTGAAAACATCTCTTCCACATCAAACAAGGTCGTATCCGTCGGGATCACCTCATAATCAAAATAGGTCTCTTCATCTGCAATGATATCTGCAATCCTCACATCGCGTAAATCCACTAGCCCTTTTGAATGATTGTGCGCCAGCCAATTCGTAATGCCATTATGGGAAATAATTCCCGCCAGACCGTCTTCATCGAAAATAGGAAACTGGTACAGATGGTTTTTGTTGACAAAATACAGCAGTCGCTTAAAGGAATCGTCATAATTGAAACAGAACACACGGCGGCTAAAATGCTGCCCTGCTGTAGCCGGCTGAATCATCTGCTCGCGGATAAACTGGATTTGTTCAATCACTTTTTCAGACGGCACGGCCACATCATATTCAATTGTTTTTTTCTCATGCACCAAAATATTTCTCAGTTTCCGGATCACATGCAGCTCATCTCTATAGCGCCGAATCATCGGATCGTCTTCCATCTCTTTCATCAATGTATAGAAATCCTCCGCTGTGCCCGCTCTCTCCTGCAAAACGTCATGTAAACTATTAAATGCTGCGATAAATCGCTCCATATTATTTGCCAAGGTCTTCGCTCCAAACTCGGTGTTTTTCTTCCATTATAAGGCAAAATAAAAAGACGCTCATCTCTTTCAAAAGATAAGCATCCTCTTACAAGATTCAATCAACTGAATTTTTCAACGAATGTTACAAAGGTATCGATAGCCGATTGTAAGAATTCTTCTGTGCCCTCTTTTAAAAAGCCGCCATTTTCATCAAACAATTTATCGGTGTGCGCAATATACACTTCTGGCTGCTGCACCACTGGGACATCTAAGAACGTCATCATTTGACGCAGGTGATGGTTAGCACCAAAGCCAGAAATAGCGCCGGGGGATTGACTGGCAATCAGCGCCGGTTTTCCTTCCCATTTGTTTTCGCCGTAAGGGCGTGACGCAACATCCAGCGCATTTTTAAGAGCCGCCGGTACCGAACGGTTGTGCTCCGGCGTTACAAAAATAAAGGCATCAAAGCTGCCCACTTTTGCTCGATAATCTTTGTATACTTGCGGGGGATTCGCATCTGAATCTTGGTTATAAAGAGGCAAGTGGTCGATTTGTATATACTCTGCTTCGTACTCATCCGGCAGTAATGGAACCAGTGCTTTGGCAAGCCTTCCTGAAAATGAACCTTCCCGAATACTTCCTACAATCACGCCGACTTTTGTCATGTAGCATTCCTCCTTGTACGGTCTTTCATATCTTTTACTCTTCAACAGTATCAAGCTTCCTCATTTATTGCAAGCGATACCATCCAGGCATTTCCATGTTATAATGATGAAAAGACTTTGGAGAGTGAATGATGGAAACAAAGTATGTCACTAGCGAAGAAATGTACCAGATTGACCGATATACCATCGAAGAAATTGGTCTCCCTTCCCCTGTCCTGATGGAGCGAGCGGCTCATGCTGCTTTTCTAGATTTGAAAACAAAAATAACCAAAGAAGAGACGGTTTTAGTCGCAGCCGGCACCGGAAATAACGGCGGGGATGCCGTCGCTTTAGCGCGGATGCTTTTTATCGAAGGTTACCATGTCCGCTGTCTCATAACCGGACCGGACAAGCACTCAGAAGGCATGGCGCTGCAAGTCCGGATTGCTGAGAAGCTCGACTTGCCAATCTCTTATGGTTTCTCTCCCCTTTTGGTTGAAAAAGCGGACTGAATTATTGAAGGCCTCTTTGGCATCGGGCTCTCGCGTAAAATCGACGGGGTCGCTCGCACCCTCATAGAAGCGATTAACGGACAACGCGAGGCAACCATCGTGGCTTTGGACATCCCCTCCGGTCTTTCGGCTGCGACTGGCCGGGCTTTTCCATTAGCTGTTAAAGCCGACAGGACCTATACCTTCGGCTTTTTGAAACAAGGGATGGAGACAATGGAAGGACGAAGCTTATGCGGGGAGATTATTTTGTGCGATTTAGGCTATCCTCTCCATAAACTGACGGCTTTTTTCTGAAATTTTGCAGCTTGCAATTATTTTTAGCTTCGCCTAAAATGGAGAAGAAGATTTTGACTAGAAAGGAATATTTGTATGAAAATATCTCCGAATAAAGAAGACTATATCAAAGCAATTTACGGCTTAAATGGCGCGCATGCTATTGTCAGCAATAAAGACATTGCTCAGGAATTAGCCGTCTCGGCTGCATCCGTCACCGATATGAATGCCCGTTTAGTAAAAGAAGGCCTTGTTGCCCACTCCCCTTACAAAGGCGTGCAGCTAACGGAGCTCGGTGTACAAGTCGCCCACCAGCTAATCCGCAAGCATCGCTTGTGGGAAGTGTTTCTTTATGAAAAATTAGGCTTTCAGTGGGATGAAGTCCATGAAGAAGCGGACCGATTGGAACATGCTTCTTCCGATAAACTGATTGAACGTCTTGACCAGTTTTTAAACAATCCCAAATTTGATCCGCACGGCGGGATTATTCCGCATGCAGACGGGACAGTGGATCGTCCAAGCAGTCCCCGCATCCCTTTAACAGAAATTGAGATGGGCGAGCTGTTTATTGTGCTGGAAGTGCCTGACCATGACAACGAGCTACTGAATTATTTGTACGATAAAGGCCTTTCCATTAACAACCGTTACCAGCTGCAAGAGGTGAATACATACGATGGGACCATTCTCATTAAAAATATCGATTCTAAAGAAACTACCGCCATCAGCGGAAAAGCCCTGGAAAACATCCAGGTGCTTCGCCTTGAAAACGGATCCTAGTCCCCTTTTCCGAAGACGGCTTCAGTGTCTTTCCCATAAACTTTATGATACAATCGTTGTATTCAAAATAAAAAAGTAAAGGTGTTTTTAAATGAAAAAATCTATTTTAACTACGTTATTCGTTTCGACCCTCTTACTTACGGCCTGCCAAGACAATGCGGCCTCTTCAGACAATGCTGCGGAAGAAGCAGATGTCGCAACCGAAGAAACAACTGAGCAAGTCAGTGAACAAGAACAGACGGAATCAGAGGAAGCTGCTGAGGAAGAAGCGGTTGAAGAAGATGTGGCTTTCAAATATAAAATCAATCCGAATACATTCGCTGTCGAACCCCTTGATGGAGCAACGGCCGCAGACGAAAAACTCGTTCTGCTGACCTTTGACGATGCCCCTTACGGGAATTCGCTTGAAATTGCGGATGCCTTAGAGGAACGTGGCGTGAGCGCAATTTTCTTTGTCAACAGTATGTATATGGAAGACGAAGCCGGTACTGAAGCAATTCAGGAGATTCACGAGCGCGGCTTTGAAATTGCCAACCATACACATACCCATGCGAAATTAGATGATTATTCAGAAGAAGCGCAGCGTGAAGAAATAGTCAAAACAAATGACATCATTGAAGAAGCAACCGGTGAACGTCCAAGATTTTTCCGCGCCCCGCATGGCGTGATGACCGAATATTCGAAACAAGTGGTCGCAGAAGAAGGCATGTCATGGATGAACTGGTCATTTGGCTATGATTGGCAAGTAGACTACCAAGACCCGGCTGCCCTGGCGGATATCACATTAAATACAGAGCTCCTTGGTGATGGGACCAATATTCTTATGCATGATCGGGAATGGACAGCAGGCGCTGTACCAGAAATTGTCGATGGCTTAATCGAACAAGGCTTTACGATTGTTGATCCCAAATTGATTACGCACGGACAGTAATACATAAAAAATGAATAGAGGAAGATGTCGTTTCGCGGCATCTTCTTTTTTTCTTCGAAAATGGGCAGGCAGTTAGCGGAAATAGCGGTAAAGAGTGGCTGACTGGCTGCGAAAATGAAAGGGGCGACCGGTCGCCCCTTTTGTCAAATCCTCTTCTACTCTCCTTTATATAAAAAATAAACCCCTGAAAGCCGCCGATTCTTTCGAACCGGTGACTGACAGGGGCCTATTTGGAAGGACTATTTTTATGGTTGAGTCCTGTGAGAAATCGGACTATGCAATGAAGTGTCAGTGTCGGCATCTAAATGCCAGATTTCATTGTTATAGTCTCTAACCGTACGATCAGAGGAGAAGAAGCCGGCATTGGCGATATTAATTAACGCCTTTTCATGCCAAGTTCTTTGATCTTCATAATCTTCATACATCTTTTCTTTGATAGCGATAAATTCAATTAAGTCAATTAATGCCATAAAGTAATCTTTGTTTTTAATGTCATTGTAGAGGCGCATTAAATTGTCTTCATTTCCAAGCGCCATCATTTCATCACTGACGATGAAGTCGACCAATGGCTTAACTGTCGCTTTATTGTAGTAGGATTGTGGATTGTAGCCATTCACATTGTACAGGTGAACAATCTCATCACTCGTTCGGCCAAAGAGATAAATGTTCTCGTCCCCTACTCGTTCCGCAATTTCCACATTCGCTCCATCCAGTGTGGCTACTGTCAGCGCACCGTTCAGCATAAACTTCATGTTTCCAGTTCCGCTTGCTTCTTTGGAAGCCAGAGAAATCTGTTCAGAAATGTCCGCGGCGGGGAAGAGATATTCCGCTTCGCCTACGTTATAGTTTTCAACAAACACCACTTGCAAGTGTTCTTTGACTTCCTCATCTTGTGCAATCAATTCCGACAAGGTCAAGATTAAATGGATAATGTCCTGGGCAATGGTATAGGCAGGCGCTGCTTTTCCGCCAAAGATAATCGTGATCGGCGTGGCCGGGATGTTGCCTTTTTTGATGTCCATATACTTGTAGATAATATACAAAGCAAGCATCTGCTGACGTTTGTACTCGTGAATACGCTTGATATGCACATCGACAATCGAGTCCGCTTTGATCGAAAAATCCTGCGTCCGTTCGAAATGGTCGCGCAGCTGGACTTTCTTCATGCTCTTGATCTCTTTTAACCGCTGTAAAGTTTCAGGGTCTTTTTGGTACGCCAATAAGCCGGTCAAGTCAGAAGTCTGGTGCCATTCGGTCCCGATCTTCTCATTTAAAAATGCAGTCAATTCCGGATTAGCGGCCATGAGCCAGCGGCGGAAGGTAATCCCGTTCGTCTTATTGGAAAACTCTTCTGGGTAAATATCATAAAAAGACTTCAATTCAGAATGCTTTAAAATTTCCGTATGCAGCCTTGCGACACCGTTGGTACTGAAACCAAAGTGAATCGCCATATGCGCCATATGCACCGTCCCGTGTTCATCAATAAGATGCACTTCTGGTTTATCCGGAAACTCTGTTTGAATCCGTTCCGCTAACTGTTCAATAATTCCCGCAATGTCCGGAACCACTTCTCGGATGTCTTCAAGCGGCCATTTTTCCAGTGCTTCCGCTAAAATGGTGTGGTTCGTGAACGCAACGATATTCCGTGTAATGATGACGGCCTCATCAAATTCCATGCCGTGCTCCGTCGTCAACAGACGAATCAATTCGGGAATAATGAAGGCCGGATGGGTATCGTTAATTTGAATCACCATGTAATCCGCTAAATCGTGAATTTTGCTGCCCCGCTCAATCGCTTCGGCAATCGCTAATTGTGCGGCATTAGAGACCATAAAGTATTGCTGATAAATGCGCAGTAAATTTCCTTCGCGATCGGAATCATCGGGGTATAAAAATAGTGTTAAGTTTTCTTTAATATTCGTCTTATCAAACGTGATGGTCCCTTCTTCGATAATATCGCTTGAGACACTGTCTAAGTCAAAGAGACGCAGACGGTTTCTTGTGTCTTGCTGGAAACCGAGGACTTCAATATCATACAGCGAGGAAGTCAATGTGAATTGACCAAAAGGCACCTCAAAAGAAATATCGGATTTCCTCAGCCAAGTCGGCTCAGACAGCCACTCATCCGGCTTGTATCTTTGCTGATTGTCTTCAAACACCTGGCGGAATAAACCAAAGTGATAGTTTAAACCAACACCATCGCCATTCAGACCCAATGTCGCAATGGAATCCAAGAAACCGGCAGCCAAGCGTCCCAGACCGCCATTCCCGAGGGATGGCTCTTGCTCTGCTTCTTCTACTTCGTTTAACGATTTGCCATGTTTGGCTAATTCTTCTTTGACTTCATCATATAAACCAAGATTGAGCAAATTATTAGACAGCAATTTCCCAATTAAAAACTCCGCAGACACATAGTACAATTTACGCTTTGAATCATTGATCGGCAATTTAAGTGACTGCTCTTGCACCAAATCCAAAAGGAGCTTATAAATTTCTTGATTGGAACATTCGGCTACCGGCTTTTGAAATTGTTCTTTTGCTAGACTTTCTAAATTAATCATTCTGATCTCCTTCTATACATTCTTTTTTGTCGCATCTGGTTCTTGATGTTCCGTTCTTTCCTGAAGTGATTTCGCTTCTTCGAACACTGCTTTTTCTTCATCCGGAAGCACTTCTTCTTCCGTCAATAAACTCTCATTGACTCGGAAATACGTCTCCGTCCACTGCAGCAGCCTTTCTTTCAAATCCACTGTAATGGCTTCTTCTTTCATGCGCCAGTCCCAGTTGTCGCCGATCGTGGATGGAATATTCATGCGGGCTTCTTCCCCTAAACGCAGTAAATCCTGCATCATATACACAACAATGTGACTAGGCGAAGCAGCGATTCCGCGGTTTAACGCATCTGCAATAGGTTCACCCGGACGGCGATTGAAATATAAATCCAGCTGATCGCGCGCCTCTAAATCAGCCTGGTTTAAATACCAGTCTAAAGCGGTCCGATTATCGTGTGTCCCCACATACGCGATGGTATTTGGCGTATAGTGGTGAGGTAAGTCTAAGTTATCTTGGCCAGAAATGCCATTCTGAAGGATTTTCATTCCCGGATAACCAGTTTTTTCGCGCATTTCAACGACTTCTTCCGTAATAAACCCTAAGTCTTCGGCGATCACCTTCAAATCGCCCAACTCTTTCTCAATCTGATCAAATAAGCGGTTGCCTGGGCCTTCCTTCCACTCTCCAGTGATTGCTGTCTCGGAGCCAAAAGGGATCTCCCAATAGCTTTCAAACCCTCGGAAATGGTCAATGCGCACGACATCATAAAGTTTAAAACTCTCTGACATGCGAAGCACCCACCACTCGTAATTGTTTTCTTCCATATAGGCCCAGTCGTAAATCGGGTTGCCCCAGTACTGGCCATCTGCGGAGAAAACATCCGGCGGCACTCCTGCCACCCCCGTCGGATTGCCTTTCTCATCCACTAAAAATAATTCCGGCGTTTGCCACATTTCCACACTGTCGCGCGAAACGTAAATCGGAATGTCGCCGATAATCTGGATGTGATTGGCATTTGCATACTCTTTCAGAGCCGACCACTGTTTAAAGAACCAGTATTGGGTCACCCGATGGTAATTCACCACTTCTTGATGTTTTTCACAGTAAGCCAAAACGGTTTCTTCGTCGTATTGGCGGAATTCTTCTGGCCATTCATACCAGGCCCGCAGACCTTGGCCTTCTTTGATTGTCATATATTGGACAAAAGGTTCTAGCCAAATCGCATTGTTTTCGACAAAGTCATTGAACTCCTTTGTTTTCAATCCGCCATTGGCGACAAAATTTAACACCGCTTGATCTAAAACCGGTCTTCTTTCATTAAAAATGCGGTGGTAATCCACCTTTTCCGGATTGTCTCCAAAATTAATGTCTTGAACGTCCTTTTTTGTTAATACACCTTCTTCGATCAAGAGATCGAAATCGATAAAATGTGTATTGCCGGCAAAGGCAGAAAATGATTGATAAGGTGAATCGCCAAAGCTTGTTGTCGTCAGCGGCAAAATCTGCCAGTAAGTCTGTTCGGTTTCAACGAGAAAGTCTACAAAGCCATAAGCGGATTTTCCAAACGTTCCAATACCATATTCATTCGGCAGTGATGAAATATGCAGTAAAACGCCACTTGTCCTTTCCATAAATAAGCCCCCATTTCTTGATTCAAGTGTATTATAAAGGATACCCTTTTTTGGTGCAATCGTTTTCGTTGAGGATTGAATAATTCGGGACTTTCATTGAAAGCGTATCCAAGTTGCCCTATAATAAACATAGCAAATTGAGAGGAAAATAAATATGGCTATTACGATAAGAGATGTCGCTAAAAAGGCAGGTGTAGCACCATCCACTGTTTCGCGTGTGGTCGCCGACAGTCCTTCCATTAGCGAGGGAACGAAAAAGAAAGTGCGGCGGGTAATGGAGGAATTGAACTATTACCCCAACATAAATGCGCAAGGGCTTGCAAGCAATCGGTCGAAAACCTTTGGCTTGATCTTGCCTTTGGCTTCAGATGCTTTTTACCAGAATCCTTTTTTTCCTACGGTTCTTCGCGGAATTAATTATGCGATGTCTAAGCACGATTATTCGATTCTGCTGTCATCCGGCCAGACGGAGGATCAGCGGCTGCAGCATATTCGAAAAATTGTCAACGGCAAGCAAGTGGAAGGTTTGATTTTTCTATACGCTTCAAAAGATGATCCGCTGTTAAATTTCGCTCAGGAAGCCGGCTGTCCGGCAGTCGTTATCGGCTCTCCCGAAAATTCAAAAGTGCACTTTGTCGATAATGACAATGAAACATTAGGCTATTTAGCAACCAAACATTTAATTGAAGAAGGCTGCCAAAATATTGCTTATGTCGGAGGGGATATGGATCAATTCTTTATCTCGGCTCGACTCGCCGGCTATAAAAAAGCACTGGCAGAAAAGAAACTGTCTGTTAAGGAAGAGGCCGTTTTTAATGACTTTATGTTCCTGCCGACAGACGGTTATGAATTGGTGCTTCATCATGAGCGCTTCCGGGACTTTGACGGCATTGTCATTGCGGATGAGCTGGTCGCTACAGGGATTCGCCAGGCGCTGACTGAAAAAGAATGGTCAAACATCCAAACGGTCAGTTTCAGCTCCTATAAACACAAGCTCTATACCCTGTCTCCTACAGAAGCGTATGTGAATTTAAATAGCCATTTGCTGGGAAGCCGAGCAGTTGATATTTTATTCGATGCGTTAGACAATACAGATAAGAAAAACAAACGCTATATCCATGAATATGTGGATGCAGAATTAGTCACTTAGTGACTTAGGAGGTTGCGAGTTATGGCGAAAGACACGCCCCTAGAGTGGAGAAAACTTAATATTTACAGTGTGTTCTTAAGGAATTTCTCCTCTCGCGGAGATTTTGATGCAGTGCATTCACACCTTGACCGCATCAAATATTTAGGCACAGATGTGATCTGGTTTCTTCCCTTTTATCCAGTTGGCGAAACCAACCGCAAAGGCAGCGCCGGTTCGCCTTATGCTATCAAAGATCATCGGAAAATTGATTCCAGCTACGGGACAATGGACCATTTCCAGCTGCTAGTGGATGAGATTCATAAACGAGGGATGAAAGTCATGATTGATATCGTCTTCAGTCATACAGCACCCGACTCGGTACTGGCTCAAGAACACCCGGAATGGCTCCAGCCCCTGCCTGATGATTCACGCGGAGAGCGCGTGCGCAATTGGTCCGATATTGTCGAGTTGGATTATTCGAACCGGGACTTATGGAATTACCAATTGGAGACACTTTTGATGTGGGCAGAGCTTGTGGATGGTTTCCGCTGTGATCGGGCCTCCCTCGTGCCGCTTGAATTTTGGCAAGAAGCCCGTGCGCGAGTCGGCAAAACGAAGCCCCATTTCATCTGGCTCTCTGAATCTGTTCAGCGCGATTTTATTTCCTATTTGCGTGCAGAGGAATTGGTGGCGCATAGTGACAGTGAACTCTATCAGGCCTTTGATTTAACCTACTCTTACGATACGTTCATAGAGTACAAAGACTATTTAGATCACGTGGTGCCTCTGTCCACCTATGTACAGGCCTTGAACATGCAGGATTCCACTTATCCCGATAATTATGTTAAACTGCATTTTTTGGAAAATCATGACCAAGAACGAATTGTGAATGCCTTAGAAAATATCGTTGACCTGGTCGAATGGACTGCTTTTTGTTATTTTAAAAAAGGAGCTATTCTCGTCTATAATGGCCAAGAAGTAGGCGCAGGGGATTGGCCGAGCCTCTTTGATGAGGATCCGATTGACTGGACCACCGGAATTGATTTGACGCAATACATGTGTCATCTGGCGCGCATAAAAAAGAAAGTGATCCCTGTTAAAAATGTGCCGTATTACATGAAAGCTTATGACAAACTGGATACCGTTGTCATGTACTATGAAGGAAACGCGGACAAAAGGGTTGGTGTTTTCAATCTCAAACACCATAACGGCAAAGTGCGCGTCGATGTCCCCGATGGAGAATATGTGAACTTAATCAATACCCATGCTTTCGAAGTGCGCGACAGCAAAGTCAGTTTAGCCGACACACCGATCTTCTTTATCGCTCCAAATGAATAAGCATAAAAAAGCGAGTCTTCCCTTTTTGAAGTGGAAAACTCGCTTTTTATTTTACATCACAATGTGTTTGCTGAATTTTTGGCTGTACAAAATCGACAGATGGTTTTTCGAGCGGTCTCTTTTCAACACACCATCCTCTAATTCAATCACACGGTGCGGAAAGTCCCGGATAATTTGCCAGTTATGGTTGGCCACTATCACTGCGACGCCTATTTGGTTGATGCGATTGAAGACTTTTATGATCTCTCGTGTAATGCGCGGATCCAAGTTTCCCATCGGCTCATCCGCTAAAAGAATTTTCGGAAGGTTCACAAGGGCTCGAGCAATCGCCCCCGCTGCTGTTCCCCACCCGAACATTCTTGCGGATAGTGACCGGCTTGATGTGCCAGTTCGACCACTTCCAGCGCCTTCAGCACACGGTCACGGATGCTGGAAGAATCGGCTCCCGCCACCTCAAGTAAGATATCAATTTCGAATGGGTTTAAATTCGTTTATTCTTTATTCACTCATAGCCTTCTTTTTCCTATAAGTTGTTGCGCAATCCTTTTTTTTATTCTACCAAGATAGCTTATAAAGTCATCGTTTTTTTCAAAAGAGTGCAAAATATCGTATAATAGATATAGATATAAAAGGATTGATGGAATCGACGCCAATTCACTAGAAACTTAGCTTAACCTTTAAGGAGGGATTTCCATGCATGTTGAATTTTTAACGCATTGGAGTGACGAGCTGGACCGGGAAATGCCGCTGAACCGCTATGGCCATGATGGGCTGCCGATTATTGTATTTCCGAGCTCTGGCGGCAGTCACACGGAATACGCCGATATGGGAATGATTGATGTTTGCCGGGAATTTATTCTCTCAGGAAAAGTCCAATTTTTCACGCTGGCGACGAATGATTACAACAGCTGGCTGGACAAATCGAAAGACCCCCGTGACCGCGCGCTGGCGCATGAGGCATATGAGCGGTATGTGATTGATGAAGCCGTGCCTTTTATTAAACACAAAACCTGGCGTAACAGCTCGATGATGACGACAGGCTGCAGTATGGGGGCCTATCATGCCGTAAATTTTCTGCTCAAACATCCGGACGTGTTTCAAAAAACAGTGGCTTTAAGCGGTGTGTACGATGCCCGTTTCTTTGTCGGCGAATACGAAGGCGATGAACTGATTTATAAAAACTCGCCGGCCGACTACCTGTGGAATTTGGAGGACCCGTGGTATTTAGACCAAATCCGTACGGCAGATATTGTCGTCTGTACCGGCCTGGGCGCGTGGGAGCAAAACGGCCTGCCCTCCTATTATACGCTGAGAGATGCGTTTGCAGAAAAAGAACTCGACGCTTGGTTTGACGAATGGGGCTATGATGTGACCCATGACTGGGAGTGGTGGCGTCAGCAGATGCCTTACTATTTGCATCAAATTTTTCACTAATTTCAACAGATAAAGGATGGATTTATTTATGAAAATGACTGGTTTTTTAGGGGATACCGCAAAGACGTATATGAACATTGATGGTTTTGAATATGTGGCCGACCGACCGCTTGAGAAACGGGGCGAAAATTCCGGCACCAGCCCGCATGGTTTCTTGCTGGGGTCGATTGCCGGCTGTAAAGTGATGGTCGCTGAAGGTTTTCTGAACGCAAGAGGCACAAAATTTGAAAAAATCGAAGTGGACGCTGAGAGTCAGATGCATGGCGGCCGCCGCAAAGAAACCGTGGATATCGTCGTTAATCTGCGTGTCATCGGTGCCGAGTTGACGGAAAAAGATGTGAAGCATTTAAATCAGTACGTAGAAGGCGCTTGTCCAATGGCCAATATCTTAACAGCCGGCGGCAAGAATACGGTGACGACAAACATTACGATTGTGTAAAGCAAACAGAATTAGAAAACCAGCCCGATTTTGCGGGCTGGTTTTTCTTGGTTTACTGACGGAACTTCCAAATCGCAGCAGCGCCTGTTCCGATGACCATAACGCCCACTAAGACAGAGAGTGCCGGCCCGTTGTCGGCTGCCGCTTCTTCATCGGTCACCGCGAGAATGACCGTTCCGCCTTCCGCATTGCCGGGCAGTTTGACTTCAAGGGTTCGGTCGTCCTGCACTTCATACAAGGCGTCAGTATACTCGTCTTTTAAAACGGTGCCTGGTTCATGGCTGACTTGAAAGCTGGTTTCCGTCGCCTCTGTTGATGTATTGAGACCGATATAAATCGTATCGTCCTCAAAATTTCTTGAAAAAACAGAATAGCCTAAGTCGTTGGCGCCGGCCAGATGCTGCCGGTCTCCTTTAGCGAAAACTTTTGAATGCTTGTTGCGGGAAGCTAACACCTTCTGGTAATGTTCCACGAGCGGATGATCTTCCACTAAATCCCAATTAAAATCATAGCGGTTCTCGCTGAATTCGCCTTGGTCCATATCGCCTTCCGCTTTTCCGCTGAGCCCAATCTCTTCACCGTAGTAAATCACCGGCTGTCCTTTAGCGGTCAGTTGAAGGGAAACCGCTACCTTATATAAATCTTCATCTCCTTGCATAAAATAGTACAGAAAGCCGTCTTCGTCGTGGCTACTTAAAAACTGGCCGACCATAGTCGTATGGTTCAGGGCTGCATTGCGGCGAGAAAGGTCTGCTTCGGCTTGTTCAATCTGTCCATGCGCAAACGCAGAAGCGATGCGTTTAAAATCAAAATCCAGAAGCGAGTCCATACGCCCTGTGTTTAGGTAGCCGCTGGTGTTATTATAAGCAGCGCCCCAGCTTTCCCCGATGAGCTTAAAATCGGATTTGATTTTTGTCAGTTCATTTTTAAATGCATTCCAAGTGGTAGGGTCGACATGTTTGACCGTATCGACGCGAAAATAATCAATCGTATTTCCCGCATCCGTCCGAGCCCGCTCGATCCAGTCCGTTTGCCACTGGATGATCTGTTCTCTAACGGCTGCGTCTTCTGTCCTAAAATCCGGCAATCCATAAATCTCGCCTAAAACATCATCCCCAGTTAGCGGGTCTTCGCGCAGCATCCCGTCGAAGACGGCTTGTTCTTCAGGAGTGGGAAAATTGGGAATCCCTTCTCCACTATCCGTCCTCTTCATGCCGTAGCCGGTATGATTTAAAATGACATCCACCATAATTTTAATCCCACGCTCGTGCGCTTCATCAATGAGCAGCTTAAAGGTGTCCAAATTTCCAAAGTGTTCATCGATTTGGGTAAAATCTTTCGCCCAATATCCGTGATAACCGTATTGCGGGCCCTCTTTGCCGTGGCGGTGATTGTGGTCAATATTGTCGACAATCGGCGACAGCCAAATCGTATTGATTCCCAGCTGTTTCAAATAATCGAGCTGTTCAATGATGCCTGGAAAATCTCCGCCGTGGTATGTTTCAGGATGTGATAGATCATAATTTTCCTCGTTCGGATTATTATTGGCTGGATCGCCATCCTTAAAACGGTCGGTCAGCAGAAAGTAAATCACGGCTTCATCCCAGTCGAAATCGGCTTCGCTTTTAACTTCTCGCGGCAAGATGTCAATGGTGATTTCTTCTGTATGTACCTTGTCCGCTTCATCGGTTAACTGCACTTCTAACGTTTTCGTTCCAGCAGTGGTTTGGTCGCTGACCGCAATCGTCTGTTCCATCAATTCTATATCGACAGTCAAATCTTCTGGCCCTCCGACTGCTGAAGCATCAATCACCGCTTCGCTTACGGACATGTCTTCTGGAACATGGATCGTCACTACCGCCTGTTCATTGTAAGAAATCTCTTTGGGATAAACGGACAAATGGGCTTGGCCATGGGCAAGGAGCGGCAGCAAAAACAGGTAGAAAATCATAAACACTCCACTTAAAACCTTCTTCATCTTAACCCTCCTTATTTTTAAACTAACGCAAGCGCTTTCATCAAGAGTTTAGCATGCTTCTCTAGTTTCCGCAAGACTAAATGCCTCCAACAAAAAATGGTGGTTACGGAGACTATCAATGTTTTAGGTTGATATTTTAAGGAGTGAACCACAGCCACAAAATTTCCCAATTAAAAAAGAACGCAAAAAGGAATGCGGCAGCTGCACCACATCCCTTTCAGCCTTCTATCCTTTTAAGTTGTAAATTGGCCGGATAAACTCTAACACTTCAATGGTCGGTTTTGCCAGCTCCAATATTTTTCTCTGTTCATTGTAGGCGGACGGTGCTTCATCCAGTGTCTGCTTCGACACGGAAGTTGAGTACACCTCTGCCATCATTTTCTGATACTCCGGTAGCGGGATCCGTTTTTTAGCTTGCGTCCGTGACATCACCCGGCCAGCGCCATGAGGGGCGGAATAGTTCCAGTCTGGATTGCCTTTTCCTTTGGCAATGACTGAGCCGTCGCGGCCGTTAAATGGGATAACTACTTTCTCGTCTTTTTGAGCCGAAATCGCCCCCTTGCGCGCAATCCTAGTCTCCATCTCAATGTAGTTGTGCACCGAATCAAATTGGTCGCGTTTCTCTAACCCATTAGCCTTCAAAATGTTCGCCGCCATCGCCCGGCGGTTCTGCAAGGCATATTTTTGCGCTAACGCCAAATCGTGCAAATACTGCTCATACAATTCACCAGTTAAATAGCCCTCGCCTTTATTTTTGTGAGGGTGCTGGGCATCCGCTAAATCCTGGTAAATAGAAGCCACAGTATGCCCAACATTGCGGCTGCCTGAGTGAATCAGCATATAGACTTTCCCTGAATCAGTCGCCTCCAGGCTGATAAAGTGATTCCCGCCGCCTAAAGATCCAATCGACTGGTAAAACGTGTCCTCTTCTAATTGGTCCGCGACCAGAAAGTCTTTGCGATTGACCACTGGCGCGTTTTGATACGTCGAATGGCGGTTAAACCCTAAAGGCACCTTTTGGCGCACATTGCGGTCGAACTTCTTCAGAAATTTCTTGTCCGAGGCCTCTTTTTTATTGATCTCCAGCTCCGTTACGTTAACTCCACATCCTATATCCACCCCAATAAAAGACGGAACGATCTTGTCAGAAACAGTCATCGTTGTGCCTACGGTCGAACCTTTTCCGTAATGCACATCGGGCATAAAACGGAAGGTACTGTCGCTGAATTCTTCACGGTCCATCATCGCCTGAACTTGCTGGTACGAAGATTCATCAATGTCGGGATTATAAACGATCGCTTCATTGTACTTGCCGGTAATTTTAATTGAACTTGTCATAGCCACCACTCCTCCTATAGTCTCTTCTTCTTTATTGTAGCGCATTTTCCCAGGCATTTCATCTGCCCTTTTTATTGGCAATAAAAAAGCGGACAACAAGAATTGAGTCTTGTTGTCCGCTTTGATGTTTCTTTTTATTCTTCTTCGTTTTCTGTTGGCTGGTCACCAAACCATGGATCTTCACTAAATTCAGCGGAGTTAAAGCCAAGCACATCTGACAGCTCTAGAATCCAAGTGTCTTCACGATCTTTGGCATTCAATAAAGAGTAGTCGTCTTCTACTTCCGTGTGGACTTTTTCAAACGTTCCGCTCACCGGAACCACAATCTCTGTGACCGCTTTGGCTCCTTCGACTATGATGAGGTTGTCGCCAATTTCAACGTGTTCTTTGAACTTTGGCAGTTCGACAAACATCACTTCGCCGACATCATCCTGTCCTTTCACAGACAAGCCGATGCGATGTTTGTCGCCAATTTCTTCAATCCATAAGCCTTCTTTGGTGTATCTAACAGTCATTTCTAGCTTCCTTTCAACATTTCTACTTAATTTTCGTAATCTTTCTTTTTAGAAGAACTTCTTTTTCTTCATCTGGATAACCGGTCCAGTCGGATTCTTCCAGCTCTTCTTCTTCTTGCAGTTCTTGTTCATGCATATGAACGGATTCGCCATTTTTCAGTTCGAAATAAATGGCGTTGACCAGGGCCCCTAGCAATATGATGATGTTGGATATATATAAAAACAGCATCAATACAATGAAACCGCCCAAGGTCTGATTCGCCACCGCATCTCCGCCCATCAAGGATGCAATTAATGAAAAGAATTGAGTCATTAAAAACAGCCCCAAGGTCATAAAGATGGTGCCTGGTATGGCATACGTCAATTTCAGATGATGGTTAGGAACCATGTCATAGATAATAAGACCAACTGCCAGCAAAATCAGCGGCAAAGCAATCCAGCGCAAGCCCAAGAGTTCACGGGCAAAAGGCACTTCAAAACCTAAAATATCTGTAAACAAATTCAGTATTTCTTCTCCGAATACAAAAACAAAAAACGTAGCGGCTACGACGAGCAGAATACTGATCATCACCAATAGAGACAATAAACGGGCAATGATGAAGTTTTGTTTAGCTGTTGTTCCGTAAACTTCGTCGAGTACGCGGCGCAGAGTCGAAAACACTTTACTGGCCGACCAGATCGCTGCCAGCAAACCAATGGAAATCGCTCCACCGCCCCCTGCGCTTTCTAAGTAGCCCGTCACAATCGGAATCAGAAATTCGTTCACATCTGCGGGAATGGCTTGTTCCATTAAAGCGAGCACTTCGGATGTCTCAAAAGGTAAAAGCGGAATCACGTTGGCAATAACTAATAAGATAGGAATCAGTGACAGCAAAAGGAAATAAGCCATTTCTGCTGCTCCTTGCATTACCGATGCGCGATTCCAATTCTTCATAATCACTTTGACAACATCCACAATATTATTCTTTTTCGTAAGGTTTGTATCCATAGGACGCCTCCTTAGTCTGAACCGTACGCTTATTTATGTAGATTGTAATCGGCAATAATCGACTGGACGGCATCTTCTATAGACAACGCCGTACCTTTTTGTTGTTTAATATTGATCACTTGATAGTGGCGGTCCTCTTCCCCTTGGTGAATCGCACCGATCACTTGATCGTCCACTAAGACTTGCAGATCTGTGACGACATCACTATCTTTTTTTGTAGCTACAATACTTACTTCTTGATTTTTATTTTTACGAGCCATATTTTTCACAACTTTCTCCATTAATTTCTATACACTAAGAATACGTTAAAGCACCGGCTGAAGCAAGAAAAAAAGCCCCTGACAAAAGGGCATCAGAGACTTTTTCTCTCTCGCATGTCATTAGATGGATTGTTCGATCGTGTCTAGAATTTCTTTCTCATCCATTGAGCTGTCGCATTTTACGACGATGCCCGCAGATTCGGATGAGTAGAGAAAACCTGGAACAGTCGGCACGTCATACTTCTCGCGGATTTTATCGACTTGCTCTTCATACTCCGGATGCTGCGAGTGCACGTAATGAATCGTTAAGTTGCGTTCTTCCGCCAGCGGACCAAGTGTTGTCACAAAGCGGCGGCAGTAAGGGCAAGTTTCACGCCCGATATAAACAATATGCCCTTCTTTTGCCTCAAGCAGCTCTTCTGCTTCTTCAGGCCTTGTTTCTTTAAACGCTTTGACCTGGTTTAAATATTGATCCACTTCTGTCTCAACATCGCGATTTTTTTCAATGCCTTCATCGATGCTTGGATTTTCTTTGCGTTCGTCTCCAATATTTCGATTCGGCTTTTTTGATGGTATTTCTCTTTCGTCCATAAATATCCCTCCGTTAATTTTGTTCTGCATTCATTATAATATAAGACGGTCGAATGTTTAAATCATCTGATTACAGCTGCAGTTTAGCGAAGGTTTCGGCCACTGGCTGCTGGATAAAGAGGTCGACTTCTAGTTTTCCTGTCTTTAAAGGTTCTTTATTGATCACAACCACCCGCTCCCCTTCGAAATAATGGATCAGATTTTTTGCCGGATTCACGCGCAGCGAGGTACCTGAAATAATGAGCAAATCCGATTCAGCCATGACTTCTTTCGCTTTGTCAAAAATATGTTTTGGCGGATTTTCCCCAAAATAAGTGACCGACGGCCGCACAATTCCATGATCCACATAACACCGCGGGATATTTTGTTCGTCCCGTTCGATTTCATCCGGCTGATACACCCGCTCACATTCCATACAATGCCATGTACGTCCGCTCCCATGAAGCTCCAGGACATACCGATGCCCGGCTTTATGGTGCAAGCCGTCCACATTTTGTGTCAGCACACGGATATCTTTGCCTTTTCTTTCCAAATCCGCTAAAACACGATGGGCCATATTCGGCTCGGGCGCCGGACGATTCGGTTCGGGTCGGTTAAAGAATTTTTCAGGATGGTTTCTGATGTAGCGGGCGTTCAAAATTTTACGCGGGTCTTCTTGTCGTTCGGCCATCTGCGTATATTTCCCGTCTTTGGAACGATAGTCGGGAATCCCGCTTTCCGTACTGACGCCGGCGCCGCCGAAAAAAGTAATGAGCTCGGCTTCATTGATGAATTGTTTTAAAATGGAAATGTTCTCTTCCATAGTATCCCTCAAACTTTCTCTCTATGTGCAGTCCGTGCAGTCAAAATAAAAAAGAGTGACGCCGCACTCTTTATTTTTCGTAATCAAATCGTTCTGACCAGTCCATAAATTTTTTAAGCAGTCCCATCAAAGTGGTTCCTAGAGCAATAAGCGCTAAAATAAATTGAATGATTTGGATATATTTTTTGATTGTTTTCATATGCTGCGCAGCCGACAACAACCGGCTGCTCCCTCCTTTATTTTTCTCTTTCTTCCTCTTTATCGTACAGAAAGTCCGTTTTTTTTACCAGCAATACACCGCGGTAAAAAGAAAAATCCTGCGCCCCATAGACGCCTATTGCCTTTCCAACGTTTGAATGTTTAGTCGAACCGAAAACAAAAAATCCCGCATTCACGCAAGGTGACATACGGGATCGTGTAGTAAGTTTTTATCGAATCACTAAGCGGTTCAAGTAATCCATATCTTGTACGGAAATCTCAAAATCAATTTTTGCATTTTGAGAAATGTATTCTTCATGGACCGATTTTGGCAGGATGACTAAACCTTTTTGGTAAGCATAGCGAAGCGAAATCTGGGCCGTCGATGCGCCGTATTTATCTGCAATTTTTTGGATATCCGGGTTGTTCAGCAGGCGCCCTGTTCCGATTGGCGAGTACGCTTCCACCACCATATCCTGTTCCTGGCAGAATTGAACCAATCCTTCGTCTCGGTTTCCGATGTGGTATTCGATCTGGTTTAACATCGGCTTCACTTCAGCGTCTTCAAACAGATTTTCTAAGTCGTTGATTTCAAAGTTGGACACGCCGATGGCTTTTACTTTTCCATCTTTATAGGCTTCTTCCATCGCTTTCCAGACTTGCTTGTTTTCTTCGTAGTAGTAATGGTCAACGGTCGTCGAACGCATTTCATTCCAAGGTCTTGGGGCATGGATGATGACCAAGTCAATGTAGTCAGTATCCAGTGCCGCCAGCGACTCTTCAATATCGCGCTTGGCTTCGTCATAAGACTTTGAAAAACCTGACACTTTGGTTGTGAGGAAGTAATCTTCGCGAGCCACTCCGGAATTTTTCATGCCGCGGCCCACGCCCTCCTCGTTGCCGTAGCTGCGCGCCGTGTCAATATGCACATAGCCGTTTTTCAAGGCATACTCAACGGTGCGTTCAGCTTCTTCTGGCGACATTTGCCAAGTGCCTAAACCAATCAAGGGAATGTCTACACCATTCGGTAAAGGTAACGTGTTTTCTAAAAATGTCATCTATAAAAACTCCTTTTCTAATGCTTGTTTTCATAATTTTTATCGCCTGCGGGTGTTGCTTCTATTTGCGCTAGGCGGTTTAATTCCTCTTTGATTTTTTCTGCGATCGTTTCTCTTTCATCAATGAACGCTTTATCCCCAGTAAACTGAATCTCTTCTCCGACACGGACCATTTTTGCATCACTGTCTGCAAAAATCGGCAGAAAGGTTAAATGTTCGCCGGTGGCTTTAAAATACCTTTTTTCCAAATGCAGAAAGCCTTGATAAATATCTGAAGTCGTTTTAGAGTCATCCGAATAATCGATATCCGGGAAAATTAAAATGCTTTCTCCGTTCATCAGCGCCTCCTGGCTGATTTTCATTGTTTTTACAATTTTACGGGATTTTCGATAAACCGGGATGGCATTCGCCGCACTGGTTACCCATGGAATCACGTAAGAAGCAGGCCAAGCCACTAGTTGCGCGAACCATTTGGGCCAGCCGTACCTTTCTCGAAACGTTATATTTTTATAATGATGATAGCAAGATTCTCTTTCCGTAAACTCGCTGAGTATCCATGTGCGGACATAGTATTTAATCCAGGCCAAAATACTGACAGGCCCTACCATATTTTGATGATGGGAAACATAAACGACAGGTTTTCCCTCTAGCGGGGGCTGTTCAAATTGGTAGCGCGGAATCAGAATCCGGGTCACCCATTGCGCTAATTTAAAGGCAAAGCCATATTTATTCTCTGCCACCCGATCACCTTCCTTTTCAACTCTTACTGCAAGACTTCCCGCAAAACATGTTTTGCAATCCGCATGGTATCTTGATAGGTATTGTAATAAGAGATATGGACCTCTTCATAAACCGCTTCAATGTCTACTCGAACCATTCGTTTTTTCTGTTTGATCATCTGAATCAGCATGTTCATTTCATAATCAAAATGGTCGCCGGCCAGTTCAAGCAGCCACGCCAATTCTTCCGTAGCAATGCCGCGCAGACCGGTTTGAGTGTCCTGTATGTACATGCCAAATAACAGCTGGACGACTCGGCTTGTAAATGAATTTCCAATAAAGCTGCGAGTAGGCATCTCTTTTCTTTCAAAATTCCGTGTCCCCAAAACAAAACCAGCTCGCCGCTCGGCTAAACAGTCGCCGACATTCAGCACATCTTTGATCAAATGCTGGCCGTCTGCATCCGCCGTGACCACACCCGCTAAATCAGAAAAATGCTGGCGGAAATAACGAAAGCCCGTTTTCAGCCCGGCACCTTTTCCTCTGTTCTGGTCATGGACTAAAACGGTGCAGCGTTCAAACTCAGAAAGCTGCTGAAATAAATCATGATACTCCTCGTCATTTCCGTCATCAATGACGATCACTTGGGCCACGCCCTTCGCGAGCAGTTCATTCACATAATGCGGCAAATTCCATTTGGGTCGAAAGGCCGGAATCAATACTGCAAAATCTCTCATCATACTCTCCTCCCTACTCTACATAAAATCTTATTGCCTTTACTATCGTAACATTTTTTCAGGCTTTCTGGTATTAATTCACTTTCGGACAAAAAACTCATTTCTGCTTTTTCAAATAAAACATAAAGGAGCCAACCAGTAAATGTAAGACAGGTGTAATGATAGGAGAAAAACGATAAAAAATAATTTCGCATTTAAACCATTGGTGAACCTTCCGATAAAGAACCTACGGAGAAGAATTGGAACAATAACCCGTCTCTGTATAAAATAAAAAAGCCATTAGAGAAAAAAGTCTGTTTTATCTCCAGTGATGTGAGAGAAATTTTAAAAAAGCGAACGTTTATATGAATATAATTCATGTTATTTAAAGAAAAATCAAGGACTTTTGCACATTAAAAAAAGACCAGCTTAAATCTCCTCAATAAAAAACATTGAAAAAATAAAAGTGGTCTTTGTCTTGCCAAAGTCAGGGATTAATTATCAGAAATTTGATCTTCAATTCCTAATAGTTCATCAGCTGATACCTTGAAAAAAGTCGCTAACTTGATTAGATTCGCACCGCTGATACTCAGCTGGTTTTTTTCCCATCGACTGATTGAGGCTTGAGTAACGTTGATCGCTTCAGCTAACTCACGTTGAGACATTTTGTCATTCTGCAGTCGTAAATCTGAAATCTTTTTCATAACAGACACCTTCTCTCCCATAAAAGAGTGTATTTCTTTATACTATTATACAGGAATGTATAAGATAAGCAACTATAAAACTGAATTTTTTTCACTTTTCTTGAAATATAGATGGATTATTGATTGCAATTTGGTTAAGAACATATTACAATACAGTCATGCATAAACTAATGTATGAAATGGTGATAAGATAAGAGGATGTGATAGGATGTCTGCTGGACAACGAATAAAAGCACTTCGTGAGAAACATAATATTAGTCAAAAAGAATTGTCGAAAGATTTAGGCTACAAAACCTATACAACAGTTTCAAAATGGGAAGCAAATGCTAGCCTGCCCCCTGGAAAAGAATTAACTAAGTTAGCAAGATATTTCAACGTATCAACGGATTACTTACTTGGCTTAGCTGATGCACCGAATACAAACGTAACCCAACCTTCTTCAGAAACCGTAGAGTTAGACTTTGTCCGCTCCGAAATTCCCGGTTATCTACATAACGATTTAATCAAAAATAAAATTCATGTGCCTGCCTACATATTAGAGGAAAATCCGGATCATTACTTTGTCATCAATATACAGACTGACTCAATGAATCGGATTATCCCAAGCGGCCACAATGCGGTAGTCCTCAACTTGGCTAAAGCCAAAGATGAAGGAATCTATACCGGAGACATTATTATTGTTCGAATCGGCAAGGAATTTAAATTAGAATATTATCGGAAAACGGATACAAAAATCTATTTAGAACCCTACTCCTACTTGGATGGGTACAGCACGAAAGAGTATACGGTCGAGGAATTTGAGAAGCTGCAAGTGATTGGTAAGGTTGTGTATAGTTTTCGCCGTTTTTAATACATAAAAAACCCTATGGAAGCTGTAAAGCATCTACAGCCAACCATAGGGTTATTTGTGCTTAATTAATTAGTCTTCGTAAGGAACAGCCTTAACCGTTACATCAATGTGGCCATTCTCTATTGCTCGAGAATAAGGGCAAATCGTATGCGCCTTTTCTACAAGTTTTTGCGCGTCATCGATATCCATGCCTTCAAGGCCTGCTTCAATCTCAACCGCTAGTTTAAAATCAGCCGCTGCGTCTGGATCGCTCAATAAATTTACTGTTATGGTAACGATCGACTCATTATCCACATTTTCCTGTTCTTTCGCAGCATCTAACGCACTGTGGAAGCACGCACTGTAACCTAATGCAAAAAGTTCTTCCGGATTTGCTCCCTCTCGTTTACTTCCAGGAGGAATAATCGTTACTTCGAAAGATCCATCTTCTAAAGAACTCTTGCCGTTTCGCCCACCTGTATTAATTGAGGTCGTCGAAAATTGTTTCTCATAGTTTGCCATAAAATCAACACTCCTTTGTTTTTAAAGCTTTTGCAGATTTAGTTTAACAAATCAGTCGAAGGATGCAACAAATTAGACTTTTCATCTAAAGGAAAAAAGTGACATAGAGGACGATAAGCAGAATAATGAGATTTATTAGAATCACAAATATAAAGGTGCATCCGCGAAGTTTCCGGTAGATTTCATCTTCTCTTTCAGATTGCTTTTGCTCTTCTAAAGCTTCTTTGTCCTCTAATGCTTTTTGTTCATCCAACTTTTTTTGTGTTCTTTCCTCATCGAATGCCTTGGGCAACTCTTCCACTCCTTGCTAGTTTAAATCGATAATTTCTCCCCGATCGAGATAAACTAACTCTTCTGCGATATTTTTCACATAATCACCAATTCGCTCCAAGTCCATTCCGATAAAGGAATATTGCGAAGCTGTTCCTACAATGTCTGGGTCTTTTTTCATCGCTTGTACCGCTTCATAGCGCAGCTCATTATACAATTTGTCCACATCTCTGTCGCGGGCTGCAACTTCAATGGCGCGAGTCACGTCAAAATCGACAAAGGCGTCAATAATACTGTTGGACATTTCCAGCACTTGCACAGACATCTCGTTGATGAGCTCTTCAGGCACACCGTTTCGGTCCCTGATCTCCATTCGATGCAAAACATCCGAAATATTCTTGCCATGGTCGGCCATGCGCTCCAAGTTCGAAGCTGCACGAATTACTGCGATAATTCGTCGCAGGTCTTTTGCATTGGGCTGCTGCATCGCAATCAGCTGCTGGCTTTTTTCATCAATTTCATGTTGTTTATCATTGATTCGCTTATCATCTTCACTGACCTCATCGGCTAAATCTAAATCAAACTCATTAAAGGCATGAACCGATTTTTCAATCGCCCGGTTCACTAACACACCTAGTTCAAGTAAGTCACGATGAAGTTCATCTAATTTTTGGTCAAATACTGTTCTCATTTCATCGTACTCTCCCTTCTCTAAATTAGTACAAATTCATTATACCCTTAATTTTGTATAATCTACAATATTTTGTCTAACAATTGTGGAGAAGTGAGCAAATCAGCCTTCGATGGCTTTTAAAAGCTTCTTCTTGGCCTCTAAAAAGGCCGGCTCAAAAATGAGCGTTTCGATATTCTCTGTATCAAAATCCGCTTCTAATTCATAAATAATCGAACCCGGCTGGCCGGAGAGAATATAGATGCGATCACATAAAATCAACGCTTCATCGACATCATGAGTAATAAGCAAGGAAGACCAGTTGACTTTTTTTCGTGTCTCTTTAAACCACTCGTGCAGCTGCCGCCTTGTAAAAGCATCTAGTGCACTAAACGCTTCATCCAACAGCAGCCATTTTCTTTGAAAAGCCGCTGTCCGAAGAAAAGCAATTCTCTGGCGCATCCCCCCGCTCAGGGCATGCGGATAGTAATTGGCCCATTCTTCTAATTGGAATTGTTCCAGTAAATCCAGTGCCAAGACTCTCGCCTCTGCTTTGCTGTCGCCGGCAATAATGCGCGGCAAGCTGATATTTTCTGCAACCGTATAATGGTCGTACAGCATATCTTTTTGCAGCATGTAGCTGATTTTCCCTTTAATGTCGGCTGATCCGTTCAAGGTGATTTCACCTGACTGCAGCGTGTTCAGACCGGTAATGAGCTGAAAAAGCGTGGTTTTCCCCACGCCGCTTCGGCCCAGGATGCCGATCGTCTCCCCTTCTTTGACGTGCAGATTGATGTGCTTCAGCACTTCGTAATTTTCATATGCAAAACTTACATTTTCTACTTTTAACATTTACTCACCTAAAAATTCATTTGTAAAGAGCGGCTGTTCCGTCAAGTCTGCTTCAACCAAATCATTTTCATACAGCCAGTTATAGAAAGCATTCCAGCGTGTTTCGTCCATATAGCCCCAATTTTCCGGGTTACTCGCATATTGGTCATTGATCCATTCCTGTGAAGCTAGCACAAAGTCGCGCTGATCTTCCAGTTCCGGCGCATGTTGGATCAGCATATCGACTGCCTCTTTTGGATGTTCCATCGTGTATTGATAACCGCGTTTGATGGCTTGCACAACAGCAGCCGCTTGTTCCGGTTCGCTGTCTAAATAGTGATTGTTCGCGATAAGAATCGGCGAATAAAAATCCATTTCATCCGCAATATCTGTGAGGTAAAAGAAATTGGCCGGCACCTCTTGATGCTCCGCCATAACGCCATCCCAGGCATAGTAAATCCAGGCGGAATCGAACATTTTATTCGCTAAACCGACCACTGAATTGTCCGCTTGGTTCGGGATGCGCTCCACCTCTTCAAAATTTCCGCCGTCTTCTTCTACAATAAATTCGACCATCGCCGTTTCAATCGGTTCATTCCACGTCCCGTAAGAACGGCCGGCCATATCTGCAGCACTTTGAATGCCGGCCTCTTCACGCGACAGAATACCGGATGTGTTGTGGTCGATGATTGCAGCAACAGCAGTGACCGGAATTCCTTGTTCAAAAGGGGCTGCGATGGTGTCTTGAAAACTGATGCCAAATTCAGCATCACCTGAAGCAACCAGTTCAACACCTCCGCCTTCAGGGGGCCGGCGAATAGTCACGTCCACCCCAGCTTCTTCAAAATAGCCCATTTCTTCGGCCACAAACAGACCGGTATGATTGGTATTAGGCACCCAGTCCAAAATAAGCTCGACACTTGCCTGCCCTTCATTCGCTGGCTCTTCACCGGCACCGCAAGCCGTTAACACAAGGACGGCAAGAAGCGCTAACAGACCTAAAATCTTCTTCGAAAAATTCTTCATGTATGGTTTCATCCTTTATTTATGATCTTTGTATTGCCAAGGCGTCGCCCATCTCTCAATGAGAGAAACAACCCCTAGTAAAAGTAAACTGACAGCGGAGATGACGACAATCGCCGCAAACATATTGTTGTAGGAAAAAGCGTTTTTCGCTCGGATCATATAGACCCCCAGCCCTTCAAAACCACCCAGCCACTCGGCGATCACAGAAGCGACAAAAGCATAGGAGACACTGATTTTCAGTCCGCTGAAAAAGTACGAGAGACTCGCCGGCAATTTGACATGGTAGAGAATCTGCCAGTGGCTCGCCCCCATCAGTTCCAGCAAATTAATCGAATCTTTATCGACCGAGCTAAAGCCTTCTAAAATATTAATAACGATTGGAAACAATGTCGTCAATATAACAAGCACAACTTTCGGCAGCATGCCGTAGCCCAGCCACAGCACGAGGATCGGTGCGATAGCCACCGTCGGAATCGTCTGACTGACGACTAAATACGGGTAAATCGCTTGCCGCACAAGCGGTATGCGGTCCATACTGATGGATAAAATAAAAGCAATCACTATCCCGAAAAACAGACCGACTAGAGCCTGCACCAAAGTAATCAAGCTGTTATAAAATAAAGCCTCTCTTTGGTTGAAAAGCGCCAAAACGATTTCACTAGGGGCCGGAATAATAAATTGCGGCAGCCAGCCCATGATCGACGCCAATTCCCACAGCGCTAACAGAAAGACGCCCAAAAAGAGGGCGATGGATCTATTGGCGATATTTAGCGGTTTTTTCATCCGTTGTCAGCACCTGTCCTTCGCCTTTGTAGCGAATTTTTACATTCGCAAAGATGTTGGGATGAGCGTCACCCGCAATTTTCACCAGCTCCGTGAGCAGCTCCATCAGTTCTTCATACTCCCCTTCAATCGTTGTTTCAAAAGCCGCCACTTCATAAGTATCGGTTTTTGACTGGATATATTCGATGACTTTATCCACAACTTGTAACGTCTCTTCTTCTTTTGCATCCAGCGGCAAAATCTGGATGGCCAAACTTGCATTTGCCATAAAAAAAACCCCCAAATAATTTTTATCTGGGGGCTGGTTCAAAACCTACTTCTCTCTTTATGACTATATTTCCCTACGCCAGCATTACCTGTTCAGGTTCATGAGTGTAATCTCAGCTTTTTACAGCACCCCAAATAGTTGATTCAATTTTCTTCACGCATTATAGCACAGATGAAGGGAATAAGAAACTCCTCGTTGCTCCTGTCCTTTTCCTCAATGAAACCCGTTGCTTGTAAAAGGACAGAAGCTATCCTTATGTTCATCAAATACGGAAGTGTATGCTATAATAAGGGTCAGTAAGCCCTTACTATTATTAATGGAGGTTTCTCATGACTCAATACATTATAACAACAGAAAGTGGTTCTGATTTACCGAAGGAGTTCGTTGAACGCTATAACATCCACATTATCCCCATGCATGTCACGATGGGTGAACACACTTACGACGATGCCAGTTTCGAAGTGCAAGAAATTTTTGACTTTTATGAAGAGACAGGAACGCTGCCTAAAACATCGGGGTCGACCCCGCAGGACAATACGAAAGTGTTCCGTGAAATTTTTAACAAATACCCCGATGCGCACATTATCCATGTGGCCTACTCCGCTGTGACGACTGTTTCTTTCAATGCGGCCCAAATTGCGGCGGAAGAGTTTGACAATATCCATATAGTGGATGCGAAACACGTCACCATTGGATTGTCAGCGGTAGTTAAGGCAACGGCTGAATACATTGAAGCGCATCCGGACGCTACGCCCGAAGAAATTGTGGCGTATGTTGAAAATGTTCGCGAACGCACCCATATGGCCTTTTTGCCTAAAACGCTGATCTACCTCAGAGCCGGAGGCCGAGTATCGAATTTAGCTTTCCATGGAGCCAATTTACTAAAACTGCACCCGACAATCGTTTTAGAAAATGGCTATCTAAAGTCAGGCAAGAAATACCGCGGATCGTTCGATCGGTGCCTAAAGAAAATGCTGACCGATTACTTTTCCACTTACAATATTGATCCAGAAACTGTTTTAATTGGAGGCCCGCCTGGTGTGACAGAGAGCCAAAAAGAGATGGTTTTTGACATCGTTCGAGAACACGGCGTAACAAACCCTGTCTGGCGGCAAACCGGTGCAGTTATTTCAAGCCACGGCGGTCCCGGCGCTATCGGAATCGCCGGCATTGAAAAAGCCTAAGTGGATGATTTACAGCAAAGAAGACCTCACTGAATCCATTGGAGACAGTGAGGCTTTTTTTGTCTGATTTTTTCTAAAAGGGCTCGTTTTTCCATTTCGAACCAAAAAGAGTAAATTGCCGGTTGTGAAAGGTCTCTCTCCGTGCTTTTTTCGAAGCTGCTGGTTGTGAAATAAGAAGATCCACTCTTTTTCTATTTTTCATGATTTGAAAACAAAAAATGCAGTTAGACTATCGGTCTGCCGGTTGCCAAAACACAAAACCCAACCTTTCCATAAAAAAAGAGAACCAATCTCTATTGATTCTCTCTCATCTCTTTAATTATAAAATACCTAGAAAAACTTGGGCGCCTAATGAAACGAGAATAACAAGCAAAGAAGTCAAAACGCCATGAAGCATCGGTTTAAATCCGGCTTCTCTCATGGCCCCAATATCTGTTTTCAGACCGATAGCGGCTAAAGCGACAACCATTAAGAATTTACTTGCATCCTTCAAAAAGGTCGATACAACAGCGGGAATCAATCCCAGACTGTTCGCTACAACTAAAGCCAGAAAGCCGACAATAAACCATGGAAAAACCTGCATCAAATTCATATCGACTTGTTCAGATTGCGCATCAGAAGTCGTTTGGCGATTTTTGCGCAGTTGAATCAGCGTAAAAATAATCACAACGGGAATAATTGCTAACGTGCGGGTCAATTTGACCATCGTCGCAAAATCACCGGCCGCTTCACTATAAGCATAGCTGGCTGCGACAACACTTGATGTATCATTAATCGCCGTGCCTGCCCATAAGCCTAAAGAGAAATCCGACAGATTGAGCGCTTGTCCAATCATGGGAAACAGCACAATCAATAACATGTCAAAAATGAAGACATTCGACATCGCATAACTGACTTGATGGTCTTCCGCGTCAATGATTGGCGCTACCGCTGAAATCGCGGAGCCTCCGCAGATCCCTACTCCAGAAGACATGAGCCCGGTAAATTTCCAATCCAGTCCGAATAATTTCCCAAGCAGTAAGCCGCCGCCGAATGCGGCCAGCAACGTAAACAGCAGGACATAAATCGTGATTTGCCCCACTTCTAAAATCGTGGCGATGCTCAAACTTCCCCCGAGTAAAACAATCGCAAATTTTAAGACTCTTTTTGAAGTGAACTGCACCCCGCTTTCAAAAGGAGAGCCTTTTACAGCATACAACTGATTCACCAGAATCCCTAAAAAGATGGCAATAACTGTAGCCCCTATAAAATCGACGGGTAAAATGCTTTCAATGCCTCTGGCTGCTAAGGCAATAAGTAACGGTAAAAATAAGCCAGGTAAAATTTCTTTCAAATCAGATCTTTTTTTCATCTCTATCTCTGTCCTTTCTACATCTTTTCTATTATACAGTGAATAATTGAAAACTTAAATATTTTATGAACAAATCTTTTTATCTCGACCCGCACTCTTCGTAAAGGGACTGTAGAAAGCGAAGAATCTAATGACAGGTGCCGGAACAAATTTTGGAAAACTATTTACATTTGAATCAGCCTAAATGGGCAAAGAAGTCCTTGGGGCTGCTCTGGCTTTTTCGCAGTTTCTGCTTTAGATCAATAAGCCGAAGAGGAGTAAACCTCCTGAGCATAAAGCAAACCAGCTAGACTTTTTCCAGCTGGTTTGTTTCTATCTATCTAAACTAAAAC
>CAZKSU010000001.1:0-43840 GCA_964555455.1 uncultured Carnobacteriaceae bacterium | reverse complement strand
CAACACATCGATATCTCCATAAGTGACATCCGCAATGACTGCCTGATAATCAGACCAGGCTTGCAAAGCATAAGGATCTACGAAGGTTGTTTCATCGACCATATTGGTGAGTGGATGGGCAATTTCCACGCTTTCGTTTGTCTCTTCGCTCGTTTCTGTCTCTTCGATATGTACAGCGTCTTCCGCATCGCCCTCTTCACTGCTTGTTTCTTCTGTATCAGCCTCAACTTCTTCCACGTCTTCAATGGGCGGAGTATCGGCTTGCTCTTCTTCGGGGGTATTGGAACTGCAGCCGGCCAATAATGCGATACTCGAAAGAAAGAGAATGCTTTTCCTCATAATATATGCTCCTTCATGTGCTCTGAGTAACATGAACACTTATAATATTTTGTATAACTTATCTTTAGAATACCTTATCTGCAAAGAAGAAAACACTGATATGCCTGCATCAAAAAAAGTGCTATAAATATAGCACTTTTTAGAAGGAATAGATTAGCCTCTGCCGCTGTCCATGTTTTGGTTATCTAAAACGATGATATGATGCCCTCTTGAGAGATCTTCTCGGTAAGGGTATAAGATATCCTGATCCGGTTTGTAGTCAGGGCTTTGGGAAACCTCTTCATAATTATACGTATCCGGCGTAAAGAAGTCTTTTACACTCTCCCAGATAGAATCGTTGTCTCCGTTATCCCTCTCTTGATTCTCAGGAGTCCCTCTTCTGTCTACACGGTCAAAAGAACCTTCTTTGCTTCGTTCCCTTGAGTTTTCATCCGTGATATCAAAAGATCCTTCTCTGTTTCGAGGTTTCTCTTCTGTGCTGTCAAAAGAGCCTTCTTCTCTTTTCGGGTGCTCTTCAGAAGCATCATAAGACTCATCGCCTAGATTCTTTGAATACACTCGGATATGGTCTTTGGTATACCCTTCTTCATTTAACCTCCGGATAGCATCGATGGTCTCATCCGTCGTTGTATAGGTGCCATGTATGATTCTTTCATTCGCATCCATATTGCATCCTCCTCTTTATTTTCAAACCTTTCTTTATTTCTTCTTAATTTTATAAAGCAATTGAGATGAGCACAAGCCAAACGCTTACAAACTCGCTTAGAAGAATGCTTCTTGTCAGAAATAGTTGAGCTAGAGACCGATTGGGTATATAATAGCTGGTAGAAGAAAATATTTTTGTAGCTTGCAACTACAAGGAGGAAATTTATTATGTCAAAAGATTACCGGGTATTGCTCTACTATAAGTATGAGCCGATTGAAGACCCAGATAAGTTTGTAGAAGAACATTTAGCCTTTTGTAAAAGCACCGGTTTAAAAGGACGTATTCTGGTCAGTTCTGAAGGAATCAATGGAACTGTCTCTGGTACGGTGGAACAAACAGAACAGTATAAAGATTACGTGCATTCACTCCCAGGTTTTGAAGACTTGTGGTTTAAAGAAGATGAAGCGGATGATTATGCACATAAAAAGATGCATGTCCGTCACCGTGAAGAAATCGTCTCTTTAAGATTAGAAGATGATATCGATCCAGAAGAATTAACTGGCGAATACTTAGAGCCAAAAGAATTTAAAGAAGCGATTTTAGATGAAGATACCATTGTTTTAGACACTCGCAATGATTATGAATATGACTTAGGCCATTTCAAAGGCGCTATTCGCCCAGAAATCCGCAACTTCCGGGAATTGCCGGAATGGGTCATGGAAAATAAAGAAAAATTCATGGACAAAAAAGTTGTCGTTTATTGTACAGGCGGCGTGCGCTGCGAGAAATTCTCCGGCTGGATGCTGCGTGAAGGCATTACAGACAAAGTCGGCCAACTGCACGGCGGAATTGATACGTACGGAAAAGATCCTGAAACAAAAGGCGAATTGTGGCAAGGAAGCATGTATGTCTTTGACGAGCGTATTTCTGTGCCGATCAACCAAGTGGAACACACGGTTGTAGCGAGAGATCACTTTGACGGCAAACCATGTGAACGCTATGTCAACTGTACTAATCCGGACTGCAACGAACAAGTCATTATGAGCGAAGAAAATGAACATAAGTACTTGCGCGGATGTACAGCGGAATGCCGCAAGCACCCAAGAAACCGCTATGTGAAAGAGCATAATTTCTCAGAAGCACAATGGGAAGAAAGATTAAATGCGATTGGCGAATCCCTTTATGAAGATTCCGCTGTAAACTAAACAGAGCAATCCACGCTCTCTTAAAAAGCTCCTCTATTTAAGGGGGCTTTTTTCTTTTGCTTCTGGCGGTTTTTGAAAACTGCAGAAACTAAAATTGTTTAAAGGTTTACAATGTCTCAAATCTTTGTTATATTTACCACTAACAATTGAATACGGTATTTTGTGGTTGAGGCGCAGAGAACATGAGTACATATTTGGAGTTAACCTGTAAGTTACAAATATGGAAAGGGAACTTTGCCGAAATCATTTATAAGTTACAGCTTATAAATGGTTGGCTTGTAGGTGAAAAATTTACGGGCTGTCAGAGCAGTTTGCATGATGAGCTTCCCTTGTAATAACTATTTATAACAAGTCGGGAAGAAGTCGACTTGTTTTTTTATTTTCTACAGGCGCAGCTTATCGATTCCTTATATTTATAGAAAAGAGTTGTGATGCAGTGAGTAATCAATTATCAGTCTTAAAATATGGCGGTTCCAGCGTGAGCGATTTTGGAAAAATGAAAAAGATTGCCGCTTACTTAAAAAAACGAACCGAGCAAAATGAAAAATTAGTGGTGGTTGTTTCCGCCATGGGTGATACAACAGATACTTTAGTAGAAAACGTAGCCGAATTAACCGATAACCCCGACCAAGAGGATTTAGCGATGCTGCTGACTACCGGCGAGCAGCAATCGATTGCTTATCTGTCAATGGCTTTAAAAAGCATCGGTGTGCAAGCCAAATCATTGACCGGCTACCAAGCGGGCATCCAAACCGTCGGCCATCATCTGAAAAGTAAAATCGCTTCAATTGAAGTGGATCGCTTCAAGGAGCATTTCGAGACGAATGATGTGATTATTGTTGCTGGTTTTCAGGGAACCAATGAACTAGGTGAACTGACTACGCTCGGCCGGGGCGGATCGGATACGACCGCTGCCGCTCTGGCTTCCATATTAGACTGTCCATGCGAAATTTATACGGATGTTGAAGGGATCTTCAGCACCAATCCTAAATTTTATCCAGAAGCCAAACAATTGGCTCGCATCTCTGCAGAAGAGATGATGGAAATGGCGTCACTTGGAGCGGGTGTTTTAGAAACCCGGTCAGTAGAAATTGCTTTTAATAATGATATTCCGCTTTACCTTGGAAAAACATTGTCGAACAAGAAAGGAACATGGATCATGCCGCATGAAGAAATGCTAGAGAGAAAAGCCGTGACGGGAGTGGCCTCAGATACAGACATCATTCAAGTGGTCCTCTCCTACCCTACAAATGAATTTAAATTACTGGATCATTTATTTAATCTCTTGGATGAGAGTGAAGTTAATATCGATATGATTTCAAAAATCGATGATAAAGAGGGGCTGCAGTTCAGCTTCACGGCCAAGCAAGTGGATAAAAACCAAATTCACGCCATAACCGGTGTATTGCAAGAAACCTATGCAGCCTTAGAGGTCCAGATCAATGAGGATTTAGTGAAAGTGTCCGTGATCGGCGCCGGGATGCGCGATATGCATGGAGTAGCATCTAAAGTATTCCGCACATTGATCCAGCAGCACATTGCTTTTTCACAAGTGACCACATCAGAAATCAGTATTACATTTTTAATCGATGCCGAATATAATCAACAAGCGACGCAGAGTCTATGCGAAGCGTTCAATTTATAGAAAGGGTTGTATAATATGACAAAAATAGCTGTAGTAGGTGCCACTGGATTAGTGGGCTCAACATTACTCAAATTATTGGAAGAAAAAGACTTGGCAATTGATGAGGTGGTGCTGCTCGCCTCTGCCCGGTCAAAAGGAAAAGAAATTGACTTCAAAGGGGAAACTCTGGTCGTGCGCGAATTGACAGAAGAAGTAGCAAAAGAAGGCTTTGATTATGTCTTGATGTCGGCTGGCGGCAGCATCAGTCAGCGCTTCTCTCCTGTTTTCGAAAAACATGGAGCAATCGTCATTGACAACTCAAGCGCTTGGCGAATGGATCCGGAAATTGACTTGATTGTGCCAGAGGTCAATCAGCCGTCGCTGAATCGTAAAATTATCGCAAATCCAAACTGTTCCACCATTCAATCCGTCTCTCCTTTAAAGCTCCTGCAAGATGCTTTTGGCTTGAAACGTGTGGCTTATACCACCTATCAGTCTGTTTCAGGTTCGGGCTGGGCTGGAATTGAAGATTTGGAACGCGGCGAACGCGGCGAGGAGCCATTGAATTATCCGTACCCTATCTACGATAATGTGCTCCCGCATATTGATGACTTTTTAGAGAATGGCTACACAAAAGAAGAACAAAAAATGATTGATGAAACGCGTAAAATCCTGGGAATGCCGGATCTGCCGGTGACTGCAACCTGTGTGCGTGTGCCCGTCAAATCCTCCCATTCGATCGCCATCAATGTGACATTTGAAAAGAACCCGACCGTTGAAGAAGTCCGAGAGGTCTTTAAAAACAAACCGGGAATCGTCTTAAAAGATAATCCAGAAAAATTAGAATATCCGACTCCCCTGGACGCAGCCGATCAAGAAAGTATTTATGTGGGCCGTATCCGTAAAGATGAGAGTTTAGAAAATACGTACCATGTCTGGTCAGTCAGCGATAATATCTTAAAAGGCGCGGCGTTAAACGCTGTCCAAATTTTAGAGTCCTTGTTGAATAGATAAATCGAAAAATAAAAGAAAGGTGAATACACATGAGTTTAATGTTTGAAGGTGTTGCAGTAGCAGTGACCACTCCTATGTTGGCTTCCGGCGAAGTCGATTATGAAAACTTTAGAAAGCACTTAGTTTTTTTAAAAGAAAATAATACGCAAGGCTTTATCATTAACGGAACAACAGGAGAAGGAACGACTTTAACAGCCGAAGAATATACCCGGCTGTTTGAAATCTCTCTGGAGGTGGCCGATAACGACTTGCCAGTGATTGCAGGAACGGGATCGAATATCACAAGCGAAGCGATTCAGATGTCAATCGCTGCGCAAAAGTTGGGTGTCGATGGACTGTTAGTCATCACCCCCTACTATAATAAAACCAGCCAGGAAGGCGCCATCCATCATTTCACTGCCATTGCGGATGCGGTAGACATTCCAATGATTCTGTACGATGTACCTGCCCGCACCGGAATGACTTTAACGCCTGAAACGGTGGCGGAGTTATCTAAACATAAAAATATTGTGGGCTTGAAAGACGCGACCGGCGATTTACCTCACCTGACACGAACGATGAACTTGGTGGATGAAAACTTTGCATTTTACAGCGGAAATGACGACACTGCTCTGCCGTTTTACGCCAGCGGCGGCCATGGGTTAATTTCGGTCGTCGGAAATGTCATCCCTGCCGAACACCAAAAACTGTACGAGTTAAGTTTAACCGATCCGAGAGGTGCGGCTGATTTAGGCAAAGCGCTCTTTAAGTTTTCAGATGAAATCGGAAAAGATCTAAATCCTTTATCGATTAAGGCCGTTGTCAGTCATTTAGGTTTTGGCGAATACCATGTGCGTCTTCCTCTTTACCCTTTAGGTGAAGACCGGGTGGCTGAACTTGTACAAGCCTATGAAACAGTCAAAAAAGAAGGAGCGGTGCTTTCATGAAAATCATTTTAGTGGGTTATGGTGCCATGGGGAAAAGAGTCGCTGCCTTAGCGGAAGAACGCGGCGATGAGATCGCAGGAGTCGTTATTCCAAAAGAACATTCGGCTCCTTACCCGATTTCTCATGACTTTACAGATCTGCCCGAGGCGGATGTCATCATCGATTTCTCTCATCCGGAATTGACGCTGGAAATGCTGGAAACGGATGAAGTGACTCTCCCTATCATTATTGCGACAACTGGACGCAAAGAAGAGATTATTGAACAAGCGCAAAGAAAAGCGGAGCATCAGCCGATTTTCTTCAGTCCCAATATGAGCTATGGCGTTCATGTCTTGACAAAAGTAGTGGCGCTGGCCACTGAACTCTTGGAAGGCTACGATATCGAATTGCTTGAAAAACACCATAACCAAAAAGTGGATGCCCCAAGCGGCACTTTAAATCTGTTGCTGGACACTATCCAAGCCGTGGACTCGAGAAGAGATGCAGAGCCGATTTACGACCGCCATGAGAAGACAACCAAGAGAAAACCCCAAGAAATTGGCATTTCAGCCCTACGTGGTGGTACAATAGTAGGTGAACATGATGTATTATTCGCTGGCTTAGACGAAGAAATTACAATCAGTCACCGGGCACAATCAAAAGATATCTTTGCAAATGGGGCATTAACTGTAGCGCCAAAGCTTCTTGAAAAAGAAAACGGCTTTTACACATTTGACAATCTATAAACGTTTGCTTATTGGTGACGGAAAATAGGATGAGTGAACATGAGAGAAACACTATTGAAAAAAATCACAAGAATCACACCTTATATCATTAGTGCAGCAAGCCTCATTTTTGCTGCACAATTCTTGTGGAATACGATTCAAAGCAGTCTGTATTCACCGAACACGCTTTGGGTTTTCATTGTCATTATTTTAAGCGCTTGCACGTTTATCGGTTTGCGGGACGAATTTAAATTTGTCAGACAGATTAAGCTCTCCTCTGCTGACTATCAATGGTTCGATTTAGTGAAATCCTTCCTTGTTGTGTTAGGAAATGTCATGCTGACCTATTTAGTCGCTTTGTATTTTGACACGTCCACTATTTTTGCGGCGAGTTTAGTGTGTGTGCTGTCGGCTTATGCGATTCCAAACTACCAGCCTGAAGCCTATAGCGGCTCGTGCGGTGGAATGATCGGCGCCTACCTTTCAAGTCACTGGTCGATTGCTTTTTTAGTCGGCATTATGACTGGCTTAGTGTATCTTTTGTTTAAACCTTATTTTCTGGGGGTTGGAGGCCGAGGAGGCTCAATTCCTTACACCGCTACCATTTTGACGGTTCGCTTAATCCTCAACTTAAACACAGAGCAACGTACACCTATCGAACAAGACGTTATTATCCCCTCTTTTCTTACAATTGCTGTAGTCACTTTTATCACGTATCTGCTGCATCACTATCAGATCTTATCGGTAGTGAAAGCTGCGATGGTTACTTCTTTGATTTTTACCCTACTTATACCCGCTGAATACTCGACCATTACAACGGCGATGTTCACAGGAACAATTGTGGGGATGTCGATTGAGGAACGGCTGGACGGCTATTTCCATTTACTCGTTGTGGCCTTGATTACTTCTATTCTGTTTGTTCCCTCTTTCCACGTATTAGATGGTATTGGCGGGAAACTAGGTTTCTTATGTCTTGTTTCCTACTATAGCTCAAATGGATTAAAAATTGTTTTTCAATTTTTGCAGCAATCTTTTCTTTTGTTATCAGAAAAATTTTCCTTTTAAAGGCTATAAAAAAAACATTCAACCATGCGAGAGCATCTGTTGAATGTTTTTTCTTTCTATTTTTTTACTAAAAACGACTTTAGATACATCCGGCCCATTCCATCAATTGAGACTTCAATATCATGGTCATTTACAGGCTGATCTAACAGCGTCAGTTTCTTTGCCTTTGTTCCCTGTTTGATGCGGGATTTGCCGGACAATTTAATGTCTTGTATGACAGTTACTGTATCTCCGTCTGCGAGTTTATTGCCATTGGCATCTCGGACGATTGCAGCTTCAATCGCCGTCTCGTGTTCCGCTTGTGTCCATTCATGCGCACACATTGGGCAAATAAATAAAGTACCATCCGTGTAAGTCAGGTCGCTTCCACAATTTGTACAATCAGGTAATTTGCTCATCTTTTCCTCCTTGTTGATTTGCTTGGTCAATTATACCACAAATTGCCCTTCCTTTACGGTAGTGTTCCGCTTATTTTGATTGAGCGCCACGGTTTTTTCTGTAAATATACAAGGCATAGAAAGAGGCGATGAATGTAAAACCTTCAACGACGGCCATAGTCATCCAAACACCGGTTGTTCCCAAACAGTGAGATAAGAGGAATAATACAGGCACAATTAAAATGAGGCCTCTTAATAAAGAGATAATCAGCGAGGCTCTTGAACGACCGATAGCAGACATAAAATAGATTACAGCAAAATTTAAACCCGTAAATAAGAAAGAAGAAAAGTAGAGTCTTAAACCAGGGATGGCCAAATCAGCCAATTGTTGATTTTGTTCATGATTAAAAAATGCGACAATCGTATCAGGAAATAATATGCCAGTGCTGAAAATCCCGATCCCAAGAATGGCAGCTGTAGTCAGTACATACTTTAATAGACTTTTGACGTCTTCTCGTCGGTTTCCACCAAAATACTGACTCACTAATGGCTGAAAACCTTGGCCCATTCCTGTAAAAATGGCAATCGCAATAATATTCATATTGGCGATGATGCCGTAAGCAGCTACTCCGATATTGCCTACAAGTTGAAGCAAGACAATATTAAATAAAAACATGACCACGGCTGAAGAGAATTCATTTAAGAATGAAGGAAACCCTATATAAAAAATCTTAGCTATTTTCTTGCCTTGTTTTTCAAAGGCGGTAAAAGAAAGCTGCCGGTCGGAATTCCTTAAGTGCAAGGATGAAACCAGCATAGAGACTACAGGCGATGCTGCTGTGGCGAGAGCAGCTCCTCTCATCCCCATATCCAGCGGAAAAATAAATATATAGTCTAAAATAATGTTTGTAACACCGCCGGCTAATAAAGCAATCATGGCCAGTCTCGGACTGTTATCATTTCTTAAAAAGGTAATCAACATGTTTTTTATAATAAAAAAATGAGAAAAACGAATAATAATATTATAATAGCTATCTGATAAAGAGTAGATATCTGTTTTTGCTCCAAGGAATTGTAAAATCGGCTCTGTAAAAGAGAGCGTCAGGAATGTAAATACTAAAGCGGTTACTACAGCTAAAACTGTTGTTAAAGTAAAAATCGCTTTTCCTTCTTTAAAATGATTCCGAGCTTTTTCAATCGAAAATAAAGTCGCTCCCCCTACTCCAAACATCCACCCTAAACCATTAAAGAGATTAACCATCGGCAACACAATATTTAATGCTGCAAGTCCCTCTGCCCCTACTCCGTTTGCGATAAAAAATGTGTCCGCTAAAATAAATAAAGAAGTGCCGATCATACTTAAGATTCCTAAAGACGTGTATTGAAAAAATAATGTTCTGATCGGTTGTTCAATTCCTTCATTTGTTTTCATCTCATGTTCCTCCTAAAAATAAAAAGATACCTCTTTCTTTCGCTACGAAGACCTAGGCAAAAGAAAAAAGTATCCAGCTATTTTTGTCCGGTGACAAAAATACAATAAAATAATTCAACTTCTTTTATTTTAGCGGTTTAGTAAATAAAGTCAAGGCAATTAGTAACCTATAAACAGATAAGTACAAAGCCAAATCGCTCACCCGTCTAAAAGCGGTCGAGTTTATCTAAGTTCTTTCTCTTTCTATGAAAAGATGGTTTGTGAAAAAACTTAAAATTTCGTATACTAGTAGAGTTATTAGTAGAAAGGAAATTCAGTATATGGAAATCTTAAGTATTATTGTCGAACAGCTGCTTGAAATGTTTATTGTCGTCCTTTTTGGTTTTATGCTAGCCAGAAAAGGGGTTTTAACGGAAGCCACGCAAGAGGAAATTGCACAGATGCTAACGAAGTTTATTGTGCCCTTAACCCTTGTGTTAGCTTTCCAGCAGCCCTTTGATCCCAATCAGCTGATTGGACTGGTATGGGCTTTTATAGGTGCGGTATGTATATTTGTCGTCCGCATTTTGTGGGGACATTTTGGGTTTCGTGATGCTGGAATAATTGATCGGTATTCGACGATTTTTTCAAACTCTGTTTTCGTAGCGATTCCTATTATTTTCCCCATCCTTGGCTACGAAGGGATTTTATACCTGTCGATGTATATCATCGTCTCAGGCACCCTCCAGTATACTTACGGGATTTGGAGTCTATCCGAAGGTAAAGAAAAGATTACCTTTAGAAGCGCCTTTCTAAATCCTGGGATACTCGGCACGGCAACGGGTCTTATTTTGTACTTATTTCAAATTGAACTGCCGCCAGTGCTGTTTAGCAGTTTAGATAAAATTGCCGGCCTGAGCTCACCGCTCGGCATCATCTTACTTGGAGGCTATTTAGCGCGGAGCCGTTTCAAAGAAGTGTTTTTTACTTGGCGTAATTATTGGGTAATTTCTCATCGACTGATTATTACCCCTGTTTTAGGGTTTGTAGCATTGTGGCTATTGCCGATTTCTGATCCGACCATCCTTCTTACACTGGCTATTGTGAATTGTACGCCGACAGCAGTCAATACAGCAGTATTCTCTCAGATTTACGGAGGCGACTATGAGTACGGGGCGCGTCTCGTTATTTTAAGCAGTATTTTCTCAATGATTACAATGCCCTTCTTAATCGCTGCAGCGATGGCTTTATTTTAAAAGCAGCATTCAAAAGCTCTTCTTGACTTCAGATTGTGACATCTTGAGGTTGAGAAGAGTTTTTTATTTGAAAGAATAAGTGAATGATTTGGAGCGTGTTCGGCAAAGCAATAAGATAGAGCTAAATAAGCAGGGACTGTTGCTGTAATGGTAGGTGTATAAGTCACGATATAAACTAAACTAATCTCTTTAGAGAGCGTTTTCCTTGTGTTTCTTGCCCTTTCGGTGGTAAATTCTAATTGTTATTAGAACAAAAATACAAAAAAGGAGTAATAAAATGTTTATTCGTAAAAAAGGCTTACTGTATAATGCAAAACCGAGCAAACCAGACCCAGTAATGGCTAGACGATTACAAGAACTCCTTGGAGGGCAGTGGGGAGAAATGACAGGTATGACCTCTTATTTTTTCCAAGCTTGGAATTCTGTAGGACATGATGACTATAAAGATTTACTCTTAGATACTGCTACAGAAGAAATTGGCCATATCGAGATGCTCGCAACGATGATTGCCCACTTATTGCAAGATGCGCCGATGAATGTGCAAGAAAACATTTATGACAGTGCAGATCCGGCCTTAGGGGCTGTAATGGGCGGTATGGATCCGAATCACGCCATTAAAAACGGCTTGGGCTCTCATCTGAATGACCCTAATGGAAATCCCTGGACAGCAGCTTACATGGCCTCGACCGGTAATTTAATCGCAGACATGCGCTTCAATTTGACTCGTGAATCGATTGGCCGTTTGCAAGTTACGCGTTTATACCATATGACCGAAGACAAAGGAATCCGAGATATGCTGAGTTATTTAATGGCGCGAGAAACACAACATCAAATGCAATTTGCGCAAGCTGTTGAAGAACTCGAAGAGAAGTATGGCCCGGTTGTGCCTCACGGGACGGATGATTTACAGCATACTGAATTCGCCCACACTTTATATAACTTTTCAGAAGGTGAAGATTCTAAAGCAGTGGTCGACGGCAAAACAGCTAAAGATGGTGTACCATTTGAATACGAATCAAAACCGCATCAAAACGGAGGCGATCAAACCGCTCCCAGAGGACCTGAAGAAGTACGTAATACACAAGGACAAAAAGTTGTTGAAGAAGGACGCAAAATAATTGAAAACATGTCGAAAGACAATCAGCCGGAAGAATAGTTCTTCATTTCCTGATTATGCAAAAAAGCTAAGAAATGAGTCAACAACTCGTTTCTTAGCTTTTTAGATTGCAAATTTTTATAGCTCTTTATTCAGGTGAATTATTTGCCGGCGAATGACACCACTGTGTCATTTAATTTTATTTTTGTATCTCCCTGTGGCAGTATGATCGTCCCATCCGCCCGCTGTATAACGACTACTAAATAATCAGCCGGAACATCAAGTGAGTTTAAGTCCTTACCGAGCCAAGAGTGGAGCGGCCCAATTGTAAATTCAGTAAGGTCTTCTCCGCTTTCGTCAAAGTATTGTTCTCCGCAGAGAATAACCGTATCGTTTTCTTCAAGTTGCACATGTCCTCTTGGAATGACGGACTCTCCGTCTCGGATAATTTTTGCTACAATAAAATCAAATTCAAGATTTAAATCACTGACTAGATTTCCTACCAAATCACTATCTTTTTGAATAGTCGTTTGGAAAAACCCAATTTCACTTTTATCTTGGTACTGGTTAAATGTGCGTAAGACCGTATCTGTAGGATCTAACATATCAAATTTCTCAGATGCTATGGGCAGCAAGGTGCCTTGGATAAGTGAGGATAATAAACAAATGTCAAAAACGATATGGAAAAGATCGTTTGCGAGCGGCGGCTGTGCACTCATTACCACGATTGCAAATGCGATGGCTGCTGCACCACGCAACCCTGCAACAGATATGACACCCATTTGATTCCCTTTTAATTTGAAAGGAGCCATCAGCCCGTAGACACTCACTGGTCGAGCAACAATTGTCATAAAAAGCATGATGATAATTGATATCGGCATCATCTCAATGATGGATTGAGGATTTGATAATAGCCCCAATACAAAGAATAAACCAATCTGCATCACATTTGTCAAACTGTCATTAAAGAAAACAACTTCTCTTTTGCCTACAAATTCATTATTCCCTATATAAATCCCAAAAATGTAAGCAGCCAAATAGCCATTTCCGCCTATTTGGTTAGTCAATGCATAGGTTATTAATGTAAATGCGAGAATAAGGATAGTAACATAACCTTCTCCAAATCGGATCATTTCTAACAATTTGATCAGGACAAAACCTAATAAAAAACCCATAGCTATACCAAAGCCGACTTGCGTTAAAACCAATAAAGGAATAGACACGGATTCTCCCAATAAAATGGTGAGAAAAACTGTTACCATTGTAAAAGCTGTTGGGTCATTGGACCCACTTTCTAATTCCAATAAAGAAGCTGTGCTGTATTTTAGATTTAAATTGCGGGATTGGAGAATAGAAGCTACGCTCGCATAATCTGTAGATCCAACAATTGAGCCTAATAAGAGTGCTTCAATGAGTTCAAAACCAAGAAAGAAATAAACAAAAAAACCGGTCAGAAGAGCAGTAACAACAGTCCCTAAGAAACTTAAAGTGATGGCTTCTTTAGCAACTGGCTTAGCCATATTCCAATTGGTGCCAAACCCTCCATAAAAAATAATAAAGAGTAAGGCAAGTGCAGCAAACTGATCAGCAATATCAAAGTTATTAAACTCTATTCCCATAAAATTAAATGATACCCCGAGTAACAAGAAAAGCAAAAGGGACGGGATTCCCAGCCGATCAGAAATTCTGATAGCAATTAAGGCTAGGATTAATATAAACGCAATAACTAATAGTTCCATATTTACAATCTCCATTTCTATGTGTGACTTTCTCCTATATTATGATACCACAATTTTATTAGTTTTTAATCTTTGAAAAACCCTAATTTTTATGTGTCATAAAACACTCTTATTTTCGTTAAAAGAATCCTTGAGTTTCTCTCATCGATACATAAAAACCTCCAACAGGAACTAAATCATTCGCAGTTGGAGGTTTATTTTTGCAATTTAAGATTGGGTTTTGGTTATTTCATTAGCATTTCTTAGTTATTCTTAGTAAATATCTTCGTCAATGGCGGAACCACTTGTTTTTTACGTGAAACAACATTCTCTAATTCAACCGTATTTAACTGAATTGGTTTATTGAAGGCCATTTCAAACTGGCGATAGCCTGGGCCGTCTACAATCGCGACAGAATTATTTTCAATGATATCAGTAACCATTAACACATATAAATGATAATCATTTTCTCTTGTCTCTGCCCGCATAACTTTTAGGATGTCATCTTTTCGGTAAAGCACATCGCCTATATCCACAACGTTCACTTGACCGATACGGACAGTTTCCGGACCCATTTCAAATGTTTTGGCATCATCATTCAAAATCTCTGAAGCGGTTTTTTCCGTAATGTCTGTGCCCGCTTTAAGCATCGCCATTCCATACTCGCCTAAAGAGACTCCGGCAATCTCGGCTAGATCTTCAGCGGCTCGGACATCTTGCGGTGTACATGTGGGAGATTTTAATAACAAAGTATCTGAAATAATTGCTGAAAGTAAAATTCCAGCGATATCTGCAGGGATAGCCACTTCATATTCTCTGAATAATTTTAAAAGAATCGTAGCTGTACTGCCCAGCGGCTCCGCTCGGTAGTATAAAGGGTCTGATGTTTGGAAATTCGCAATGCGGTGATGGTCAATAACCGCTTTAATTGTTACTTTGTTAATATCTGAAACACTCTGCTGCGCCTCATTGTGATCGACAAGCACCACACTGTCTACTTCATCCGCTGCTGTTTCAATCACTCTGGGTGCATCTAATTTGAAATACTCCAATGCATAAGAGGTTTCAGCATTCGGCTTTCCTAAAGCTACAGGCTCTGCCGTATAAGACAAATCGTTGATTAACGAGCTAGTAGACAGATTGTTAATTAAATAGCTAGTAGCAATAGCTGATGCAATCGTATCTGTATCGGGTTTTTGATGGCCAAAAACTAATAATTTACTCATACTTTCACTCCTAATTGTTAAATCTCTATCTATAGAATAATTGAAATTAACCATTATAGCAATAATTATTCTGTGAATTGGCTTTGGTAAAGGTGGTAATAAAAGCCTTCTCTTTCAAGCAATTCCTCATGATTTCCCTGCTCGATGATTTGTCCGTTATCCATCACTAGTATGCGGTCAGCATCTTGAATCGTAGAAAGCCGGTGGGCAATGACAAAACTTGTGCGCCCTTCCATCAATCGATCCATCGCTTTTTGGATCAGAAGTTCCAGGCGGGTATCGACTGAACTGGTCGCCTCATCTAAAATCAAAATTTTTGGATCAGATAGAAGAGCTCGCGCAATCGTCAGTAATTGTTTTTCGCCCTGTGAAATATTTGAAGATTCCTGGTTAATCACCATATCATATCCGCCAGGCAATGTGCGGATAAAGTGGTCCACATTAGCCACCTTCGCCGCTTCAATAATTTCTTCTTCCGTCGCATTTAAGTTGCCGAACTGAAGATTTTCTTTAATCGACCCTTCAAATAACCACGTATCTTGTAAAACCATCCCAAAATGCGACCGGTATTCCTGACGGGACAAGGAACGGATATCTTTGCCATCCACTATAATCTTCCCGCTGTCCACGTCGTAAAACCGCATCAGCAAGTTAATCATCGTTGTCTTCCCTGCTCCTGTAGGGCCAACAATAGCGATCGTTTCTCCTGAAGAAACATCCACAGTGAAATTCTGAATCAGAGGTTTATTCGGTGTATAGCTGAATGAGACCTCTTCGAAGGCGACTGCTCCAACCACTTCTTTCTCGTAAGTCTCAGTAAAGGCCTGCTCTTCATCTTCCATATCAATCACTTCAAATACTCGATTAATGGCTGCTGAAGCGCTTTGGATCAGACCCGTTAATTGTGAAAGCATCTGCATCGGCTGATTGATTTGCCAGACATATTGGGTAAAGGCCTGTAAATTACCGATCGTCATTTGTCCACTTAGCGTAAGCAAGCCGCCGAAAAAGGCAATAGCCACATAGGCACTATGTGAGACAAATGTAATGAGCGGACGTATTAAGCCAGAAGTAAAACTCGCCTTAAAGCCTACTTCACTTAATTGTTTCGTAATCGTATGGAACTCTTCATTGGACTGCTGTTCACGGCCGTACAGCTTGATTTCATTAAAGCCCGTAAGGTTCTCTTGAACAAAGCCATTCATACGCCCTAAGACATCAGCTTGCTCTTTGAAGTGAGGCTGTGATCTACTAATCATCACTTTCGCAATGAGACCAGATAGGGGTATAACGACAAGCATAATTAAAGCGAATTGCCATTGGATCAACAGCATCGTCAGTATCACTAATAAAAGCTGCAAAATTGCATTAAAAACCTGCAGAATTGACATCTGAAACGCATTTGAGATGGTATCAATGTCATTCGTGATCCGGTTTAATATATCGCCAAATTGGTGTTGGTCGAAATAAGAGACCGGCAGCCGATTCAACTTGTTGGAGATGGTTGTTCTTAAATCGTAAGTCATTTGCTGAACAGCTTCTGTCATAAAATAGGTCGAGCCGTAAGTGGCTAACTGGCCGATGACTCCTCGTATAAAGTAAATGGCAAGCATCGTATAAATATAGCTGTAATTCAGCTCTGCGCCAGGTACGTTATTCAGCATATCTAACACATTCGCCGTTATTTCTGTAATGATCAATCCAAAAATAAAGGGTTCTAACACATTGGAAACGACTTGGAGGACAACTAAGAACAAGGCCCCGAACAGACGGGCTTTATATTGCCTCAAGTAAGGCCAAATGCGGAGGAAACTCGAATAAATAGAGGTATTTTCTTCTAGTGGCTGTTTATACATGGTCGATGTCCTCCTGTTCTTCTTTTAGTTGAGACTGTGCAATTTCCTGGTAAATCTGGCTTGTCTGCAGCAATTCCTCATGTGTGCCTCGATCGGCAATCTTGCCTTCTTCCAGCACAAAGATCTGGTCGGCATTTTGAATGCTTGCGATACGCTGAGCGACAATAATGACGGTAGCGTCCCCTGTTATCTCTTTCAAACGACGGCGGACTTCAGCATCTGTTCTGTAATCCAAAGCGGAGAAGCTGTCGTCAAAGATGTAAATGTCTGGCTGTTTGACAATCGCACGTGCAATAGACAATCGTTGTTTTTGCCCTCCTGACAGATTGCTTCCGCCTTCACTGAGATAAGCGTGATACTTTCTGTCCATACGTTCAATAAATTCGCGCGCCTGGGCAATATCCGAAGCAAAATCTAATTCGGGATCTGTCGCCTCTTCTTTACCAAATCGCAAATTATCGCCTATCGTTCCGGAAAAAAGTAATGCTTTTTGGGGAATAAAGCCTATTTTTGCACGCAAAGCATCCAAATCATAATCACGAACATCGACGCCATCTATTTTGATTCTTCCAAAAGTGACATCATAAAACCGCGGAATTAATTGAAGCATGGTTGATTTTCCGCTGCCTGTTGAGCCTATAAAGGCTATTGTCTCACCCGGTGATGCTTTAAAGTTGATATCATGAAGCACCGGGCTTTCGGTTTCACCAGGATAAGCAAAAGAAACTTCATTGAATTCGATATATCCGTGAGTCTCTGTTTCTCTTACGCCATTTTCTTTATTCGTTATAGAAATCGGCATCTCCTGGATTTCCTGCAGACGTCTTGCCGAAACATTTGCGCGCGGGTACATCATAAAGATTTGAGAAAACATCAGAACAGAAAACAAAGCATGGAAAGCATATTCCACAAAAGCAACAAGAGTTCCGACTTGCATAGAGCCTGCTTCAATTTCTCCAATAGAGAATAAAAAGATAAAGACAATGACAAGTGCCATAATATGAGAAAATAATGGCATAGCCGTGCCCATCAATTTATGTAGAGATTGAGCGGTATTCATGTACTCGTTATTAGCAACGGCAAATTTCTCTTCTTGGTATTTTTCCCGAGTAAAGGCACGGATGACACGTAAGCCCGTTAAGTTTTCTCTAGAAAATGTATTTAACTGATCGAGCAGCTTTTGTGTTTTATCCGATAAAGGGCCCGATTGTCTGGCGATCCAGTAAATCACAAGGACAATAACGGGCAAAGCAGCCGCAAGTATCCAGGAGAGAGAGGGGCTCGTTTGAATAATTAAAAAGATACTTCCTATAAACATTAAAGGCGCGTTAAAACCGATTCTCAGCACCATCTCCACAAATTGTAAAATGACAAAAGCATCGTTGGTGATTCGTGTCACTAAGGAAGAGACACCGATTTTTTCATATTCTTCATGTGAAAAATCATTGATTTTACTGTACAAATCATCGCGGATTTCCCTCGTCATTTCATTTGTTAAGCGGCTGGAAGCATAGCTCAACAAAATATTTCCTAATAAACCCAGGATGATAATAATCGTCATAATGAGTATAAGAAAATAAAAGAATTCTGTATCTTGGTTAATAATGACTTCATTAATAATAAAAGCTAAAATAGTTGGTAAACCTAAGTTTACAAGAACAAAAAAGATGGCTCCTAAAATGGTTAAAAATAATAATTTCTTTTGTCTTTTAACATAATTCCAAACATATAACATCAAAAGACCTCCTTTTACAAAAAATTAAACCACTGCCAAGGCAGTGGTTTATTGCTTATCTAAATATAGTCGCTTCCTGAACCATAGTCAAGAAAAAGTTAACGAGAAACTAACACATCGCATAAGGCATTTTGTAAGACATAAGTGGTAACCGATCCCAGCACCATCTTTGCCACTCTTCCCTTACCTGTGGCTCCCATAATCACTAAGTCAATTCCCCAGCGGTTGACTAATTCCTGTGCAATCTGCGTGCGCGGGTCTCCGTGAATCACTTCTTTATGAACGACGACCCCTTCATTTCTGGCGTATTTTTCTAAAGCATTTAAAAAAGAAAGTCTCTCTTCAATCATTTTGCCGGTGCTGTTTTCAGAGATGACCTGAACTAAGTAGATATTCGAGCTATTCCACGATTTTATTTCCTGAACGGCTGTCTTAAAGGCATCAATCGATTGTTGTGAACCATCCACTGCGATGAGAATATTTTGATAAATTGCTCCCATTATGGCCAGTCCTTTCTCTCTACATTGTGTAAGCGCATTCCTATCTATTATAGTATACCTTATTTTTTAAAAAATAAAAACTCTCTAGTATTTTTTTACCAGAGAGTGAGAAGATTCTTATAAAAAGTTGGAACTATTTTTTATGCCTTAATGGAGTATCTGTCACACTGCTCTTTTCATACGATGTATGAAAAAAAGAAACAGGGACAAAGGTCCCTGTTTAACCAACTTATTCTTCTGTGATTTCTTCTTTATTTTCTTCAAACAAGAGATCATCCCGACGATAATCAATCGGTTGCCCGTCTGTATGTTCATCGAATAAAAAGGAACCGTTGCTATAGCGGTCACTTATATTGTAATTTTTTGGTTTAAGGGTAAAGATTTTATTTTCATCTGTAAGAATAGAAATTGACTCATCATTGTCTTCAACTTCAATCAATAAGCGCATTCGGTGCGGATTTGCCTTTAATTCTCTGAGAACAAGTAAACCGCGTTTTGCTCGAGAGATGACATCAAAGTCTGTAAGGTTCATTTTCTTAACTGCTCCGCGCTGCGTCACAATCATTGCTAAATTGTCTGGTGAATCATTATCTACAATCAGTCCAGCAACAACTGAATCTCCTTCTTTCAAGTTAATTGATTTTACTCCTTTAGCATTTGGCCCGAAAGTTGACACTTCTGCTAGTGGGTAACGTAAGCCATAACCCCGGCGGCTGACTAAGAAGACATCATCAGAGGAGTCTTCATTTACTTCATAGACACCCAATAAAGCATCCGCATCATTTTGCAGTTTTATTGCTACTGAGCTGGAAGAACGATAATTCCTTTTATGCTTAAAGTTAGGGACTGCCGTTTGCTTAATATAACCTTCCTTAGTGATGAAGACAAAATTCCGGTCTTTGGGCAACTTTCTATACCCATACACCGCTACAATATCTTCGTCCGCTTCAAGGTTCATGTCTTGAGACAGATGCTGACCCGCATCCTTCCAGCGGATGTCCGGCAGCTCATGAATCGGACGATTGATCACATTCCCTTTATTTGTAAAGAGTACTAGCTGATCCAATGTAGACATCCGTTTAGCATAGATGACCTTATCTCCCGCTCGAATTCCGATATCATTCGGATCCGATGAAGCATAGGATCTTGAGCTGGTACGTTTGATGTACCCTTCTTTTGTTACGGTCACAATCACTTCTTCTTCAGAGACCAAGACTTCTTTTTCAACTTTTAATTCTTCAATTTCATCTTCAATTTGAGTCAATCGAGGAGTGGAATAGTCTTTTTTCATTTCAAGCAATTCTTTTTCAATCACTTTGTCTAATTTTTTCTCAGAACCTAATATCGCATTATATTCTTTGATTCGTTTCTCCAGGTCAGCCGCTTCGCTTTGCAGTTCAGTAATGTCTGTATTCGTCAAACGGTATAATTGGAGATTCACGATCGCTTCCGCCTGTTTTTCGCTAAACTCAAAATCATTAATTAAGTTGACCTTTGCGTGTGATTTGTTTTTACTTTCGCGAATCACTGCAATGACTTCATCCAAAATAGAGATGGCTTTAATTAACCCTTGGACAATATGCTCTCTGCTTTGGTCTTTCTCTAACAAGTTTTGTGTACGGCGTCGAATAACTTCGCGTCTAAAGGCTAAATAGCTTTCTAAGATTTCTTTCAATCCCAGCTGTTTAGGCTGTTTGTCATCAATCGTAACGACGTTAAAATTATAAGACACTTGCAGATCGGTATTTTTCAATAAATACGTCAGTATGCCATCCGCATTCACATTTTTTCGCAGCTCAATTACCATACGGACTCCGTCACGGTCTGTTTCATCGCGGACATCCGCAATGCCGTCAATTTTTTTATTGATGCGGATATCGTGCATTTGCCGGTAAAGATTGCTTTTGTTCACGTCATATGGAATCTCGGTAATCACGATCTGCTCACGGCCGCCGCGAAGCTTTTCAATCTCCGTTTTCGAGCGGATAATAATACGCCCTTTTCCTGTCTTATAGGCCTTCTCTAAGCCTTCTGCTCCCTGAACAATTCCGCCTGTTGGGAAATCCGGCCCTTTTACATACTTCATCAATTGCTTAAACGTAGCCTTTGGATGCTTGATCAGATGAATCGTAGCATCAATCACTTCGCCTAAATTGTGCGGCGGGATGTCCGTTGCGTAACCCGAAGAAATCCCTGTTGCTCCATTGACCAGGAGATTGGGATAACGTGCAGGTAAAACAGTCGGTTCCTCGTCAGTGTCATCAAAGTTTAAGACATAATCTACAGTGTCGTAAGGCAAATCTTTGACCAGCTCATCGGCAATTTTTGATAAGCGCGCTTCAGTATAACGCATCGCGGCAGCTGGATCTCCGTCCATGCTCCCATTATTTCCTTGCATATCAACTAATGGCATGCGCATTTTCCATTCCTGGCTGAGGCGCACCATAGCATCATATACAGAAGTATCGCCGTGCGGATGGTAGTTACCAATTACATTCCCTACTGTTTTGGCTGCTTTACGGTACCCTTTGTCGTAAGTATTATTTTCTTGAGACATCGCATAAATAATGCGGCGCTGTACCGGTTTCAGCCCATCGCGGATATCCGGGATGGCTCTTTCTTGAATAATGTATTTCGAGTACCGTCCGAAACGGTCCCCCATTATATTTTCTAGTGTAATTTTTTGTACTCCAGTATTCTCTGCCATTAGGCATCTAACCTTTCTTGACTTAATGGTTCTTCTTCATGTTCTTCTAAAACTTCTTCTGTTTCCAAAATGCTGCCTTCTTCGCCCATGGTAAACTCCACGTTTTCTTCTAGCCATTCACGGCGCGGGGCAACCTTTGAGCCCATTAGCACAGATACTCGGCGTTCAGCTTGCGCTTCATCATCAATAGTGACTTGGATTAACGTCCGCTTTTCTGGATCCATCGTCGTTTCCCACAGCTGGTCGGCGTTCATTTCACCTAAACCTTTGTAGCGCTGAAGGTGATAGTTTTTCAGACCTTTAGTCACTCCTTCTAACTCTTCATCTGTCCATGCATATTGAGATTGGCGTTTTTTCCCGCTTCCTGAAGTAATTTTATACAGTGGAGGCTGCGCGAGGTAAACTTTTCCAGCATCAATTAAAGGACGCATATAGCGGTAAAAGAAAGTCAACAGCAGCGTTTGGATGTGGGCACCATCTGTATCCGCATCCGTCATAATGATTACTTTGTCATAGTTGCAGTCTTTTAAGTCGAATTCGGGTCCGACACCGGCGCCAATTGTATAAATCATTGTCGCAATTTCTTCATTTTTGAAAATATCGGTGATCGAAGCTTTTTCAGTGTTGATGACCTTGCCTCGAAGCGGCAAAATCGCTTGGAAAGTCCGGTCGCGTCCTTGCTTAGCGGATCCTCCTGCTGAATTCCCCTCAACGAGGTACAATTCATTTCTCTTGGCATTTCGCCCTTGAGCAGGGGTCAGTTTATCGGAAATTAAAGCATCCCGCTGTCTTTGCGACTTGCTGTCTCTTGTGGCATTTTTCGCTTTACGCGCTGCTTCACGCGCTTCACGCGCTTTGATTGCTTTCCGGACAATTTGCTGAGAGACATCGCCGTTTTCAGCTAAAAAGAAGCCTAAATTCTCGGAAACTACCGCGTCAACGGCAGCACGCGCTTCGGCTGTTCCTAATTTGTTTTTGGTTTGTCCTTCAAACTGCAATAAATGCTCAGGGATGCGTACGGATAAAATAACCGCAATTCCTTCACGGATGTCAGAGCCTTCTAAGTTTTTCTCTTTTTCTTTTAATAGCTCCTGACTTCTTGCATATTCATTAAACGTCTTTGTCAAAGCCGTTTTCGCACCTGTTTCATGCGTACCCGCATCACGTGTGCGCACATTATTTACGAAGCTCAAAAAGTTTTCTGTGTACCCATCGTTATATTGGAAAGCGAACTCAACTTCTATTTCATTGCTTTTCCCTTCAAAATAACCGATTGGCGTCAGCGTATCCTTATCTTCATTCAAATACTCGACAAACGACTTGATGCCGTCTTCATAATAATAAACTTCTTCTAAATCTTCTTCACGCTCATCTACAAGCTGGATATGAAGTTTCTTCAATAAGAAAGCTGATTCACGCATACGCTCCGATAAGGTATCAAAGGATATATCGGTGTTGCTGAATATTTCCGGATCTGGTTTAAAATGAATGGTGGTGCCTGAAGCTTTGCTTTTAATTTTTGAACGCTTAACATCCCCATCAGGTTTTCCGCCGTTTTTAAATTTTTGAACATATTCATAACCGTCACGCTGCACAGTGACAACTAGCCATTCCGATAACGCATTAACAACAGCGGCCCCGACTCCGTGCAGGCCGCCGGATGTTTTATAGCCGCCTTCTTCACTGAATTTTCCGCCGGCATGTAAGATCGTAAAAATAACTTGTAAGGTCGGGATGCCCGATTCGTGCATTCCTGTAGGCATGCCTCGCCCGTTATCTTGTACACTCACACTGTTGTCTTCATGAATCGTTAATTTAATTTTATCTCCATGACCTGCAAGCACCTCATCGACTGAATTATCTACAATCTCATAAACAAGGTGATGCAGACCGCGAGAGTCTGTGGAACCTATATACATTCCTGGACGCTTTCTAACCGCATCCAATCCTTCTAAAATTTGAATAGAGGAATCTGAGTATTCTTGTTGTGCCATAATTCTTGCACTCCTTCTACAAATCTAATTCTTGAGCAATAAAACATTTGTTCCCGTGTAGCTAACGTACTCCTTTAGTATACCATAAACAGAACGAAAAATACCGAAAGAAGTTGTATTGTCGGCTTTTAAAGCCGTTTTTTTCCTTAAAATACCAGCCAAGATCTTATACAGAATACCTTTTTTAGATAGTTTCTGCAAGATTTAAGAAATTATTTTTAAGATATGGACAGAAACATGGTAAAATAAATCTAGCAATCGTGAGGCGTCACATCTATGTAAAACTACCCAGCCTCGTGATAAAGGAGAGATTATTTTGGATGTAATCATTCAAATGGTTATAGCCTATTTACTGGGCTCTATACCTTCTGGAGTATGGATTGGAAAGATATTTTTTAATAAAGACATACGTGAATATGGAAGCGGAAATACCGGGGCGACCAATACTTTTCGGATACTTGGCCCCAAAGCAGGAACGGTAGCCTTAATTATGGATGTATTGAAAGGGTTCCTTGCGACATGGCTACCGATGTATCTAGGAACCGACATTCATCCGATTTTCATCGGCCTCTTTGCTATTTTAGGTCATGTCTACCCTCTTTATATCCGATTTAAAGGCGGGAAGGCTGTTGCAACTACCGCCGGAGTGGTTTTGGCGATCCATCCGCTTTACTTGCTGATTTTTCTAAGCGTATTTCTTGTTATTTTATTTACGACCAGTACAGTGAGTATTGCAAGTATAGGAGCTGTTTCTTTGGCAGCCATCGGTTCGTTTTTTATTGGAGACCCTATTATGACTGCAGTTATATGGGTCTTGGCCTTAGCAATTATTTATTTGCACCGGGAAAATGTGAAACGAATTTTTGGCGGTACAGAAAGCCGGGTTCCTTTCGGTTTTCGCAGCACAAAAAAAGATCAAAAAAAATAAGAATCGATGCGTTTAATGCATGGATCGGCTAGGACATCTAGATAAACCAAAAGAAAACTGCACGTTCCCCTAATACGCATTAGGAAACGAGCAGTTTTTGTTTTTTATAAAATATACTGAGACAGATCTCGGTCTTCAGCGATGTCACCGATTCGGTCGGCAACATATTGTTTGGTGATCTGAACTTCGCCAATGTTCATATCGGATGCTTCAAAGAGTAATTCTTCAAGCAGCTTTTCTAGTATGGTGTGGAGTCGGCGTGCTCCTATATTATCCGTTTCATGGTTTACTTTTTCAGCAATCCGTGCAATTTCTTCAATCGCATCCATCGTAAAGGTCACTTCGACATTTTCCGTTTCAAGCAACGCTCTGTATTGCTTAATTAAAGAATTCTTCGGTTCAGTCAGAATTCTGATAAAGTCTTCTTCAGTTAAATCATCAAGCTCGACTCGGATCGGGAAACGTCCTTGCAGCTCTGGAATTAAATCGCTTGGTTTGGACATATGGAAAGCTCCTGATCCAATAAACAAGACATAGTCCGTTTTTACATTTCCATATTTTGTATGAACAATTGACCCTTCGACAATCGGTAAAATATCTCGTTGGACACCTTCTCGAGATACTTGCTGCTGACCACCGTCTTGACCGCTGGCAATCTTATCAATCTCATCTAAGAAGATGATGCCGCTATTTTCCGCTAATTTTACCGCTTCCGCATTGATATCTTCTGTATTGATCATTTGGTCCGCTTCTTCTTCTGTCAATACTTCAATCGCTTCTCGCACAGTCATTTTACGTTTTACTTTTTTTGGCGGACGTAATGAGCCAAGCGTGTCGGATAAATCAATCCCCATTTGTTCAAACTGCGCATTCATCGGACCAGAAGGCGTCGTTTTCTTCTCTTCTACTTCAATCTCGACTTCACGAAGATCTAACACTCCGCGACGAATTTGGTCTTCTAACTCGCTGCGCTTTGAAGAGATTTCTTCTGTCACTTCTTCTTCCGGCTCTTGTTCCGGCAAGTTCATAGCAGAAGGATCCATTCCAAAACCTCGAAAGATTTGAGACATCGGATTTTCATCTTGCGCTGCTTTCTCTCGACGAATCCCAGGCACCAATGTTTTTGCGATTCTTTTTATGGCCTGATCTTCTGCCCGTGAATGAACCTGACTTCTTTTTTGACGACGGACAATTTGAATCGCGGCTTCGACTAAGTCTCGGACCATCGATTCGACATCACGTCCGACATACCCTACTTCTGTAAATTTTGTCGCTTCAACTTTTACAAAAGGAGCTTGCAAAATAGTTGCTAACCGACGCGCAATTTCTGTTTTACCTACACCCGTCGAACCAATCATGAGGATGTTTTTCGGTGTAATTTCTTTTTGCATTTCTCCCTCAATTAATTGTCTGCGGTAGCGGTTACGTAATGCAATGGCTACTGATTTTTTTGCTTCTTCTTGGCCAACAATATACTGGTCTAGCCGTTCCACAATTTCTCTAGGCGTTAATTCATTTGAAGTTACCAATATCCTTTCACTCACTTTCCTCTAGTTTTTCTGTCACAATATTTCCATTTGTGAAGACATCGATTTCCGATGCAATTTTTAAGCCTTCATAAGCTATTTTTTCAGCCGTCATCTCTTTATTATGGCGTTTTAAGGCGCGAGCGGCTGCGAGCGCATAATTCCCGCCTGAACCGATACTTAATACTTCATCATCTGGCGCTATAACTTCACCTGTACCGGAAATAAGCAGAATTTCGTCTTTATCCATGGCGATGAGCAAAGCTTCTAATTGGCGCATTTGCTTATCCGAACGCCATTCTTTCGCTAATTCCACTGCTGCTTGCTGCAGGTTCCCTTTACGTGCATTTAAATAGCCTTCAAATTTTTCTTGCAAAGTATAGGCATCCGCAACACTCCCTGCGAAACCAACCAGCACCTGATTATTATAAATCTTGCGGATTTTTCGGGCGGTGCCTTTCATAATCACCGATTCACCCATCGTTACCTGGCCGTCACCAGCCATTGCTGTTTCACCGTTATGGCGCACAGCTAAAATTGTTGTTGCATGAAACTTTACCATTAAATTTCCTCCTACTACTTCATCTTTGCAGCGCAAGCTTCTTGGAACTACGCGCGTGGATGAAATTTATTATAATCTTTCAATAAATGATCTTTCGTCACATGTGTGTAAATCTGAGTCGACGATAAACTTTTATGGCCCAGCAATTCCTGAACCGTCCGCATATCTGCTCCATTGTCCAACAGATGAGTGGCAAATGAATGCCGCAATTTATGAGGATGGATAGAGGAAGTCAAGCTCGTTTTTTTAATTAAAGCATTCAAGGCATATTGAATACCGGAGACGGATATATGGTCGCCATATTGACTAATCAGGAGATAATCATGTTCTTTGTGGTGCTTTTCCATCAGCGGTTTTCGGCAATATTCGATATATTCTTCAATCGCCACCTTAGCAAATTCGCCAAACGGCACATAGCGCTCTCGATTTCCTTTCCCTAAAACAAGCAGCACGCCTAAATCTAAATCCACGTGTTCTAATTTAAGCGCTTGGCATTCGCTGACTCGAATACCGGTCCCATAGAGAATTTCTAAGAGCACCTTATCGCGGTAATCTAAAGGCTCGCTTCCAGAGACGGTATCAAACAGCTCTTTGATTTCCTCACTGTAGAAGAAATTTGGCAAACGAAAGCCTGATTTTTTTAAGTGCAAGTATGAAAAAGGGTTCTCCTGAATGAATTCATGGTTTAGCAGGTATTGATAAAATGCACGCAAACTAGATATTTTTCTGGAAATCGATGTCCGGCTGTACTTTAAGTCGGTTAACCGACTTAAATAAATACGCGCATCTGCAATCTCCACAGCCAATAAATCTTCATCTCCCGTTTCTTTTAAAAAAGAGAGAAAGTGCTGGATATCCTGGAAATAGGCCTCTCTTGTTAAATCGGAATAGTTCCGTTCATGCGTAAGATAGGTCATAAAATCTGCGACTAAGTTTCTTTTTTCTACCACTTAAATACCCCCACCATTTTTTTCGTCACTCACTGTTCTATTCTAGCATACATCTTTTCCAAAGGGTTTTAAAACCTATTGAAAAATTTATGAAGAAAAAGCCGCTGAATAGAACATCTATCAGCGACTTGACCTTTATTCTTATTTTTGCGGTTCTTCTTCATAATCACAGTTCGAGCATTTGACCTGGGTTTGTTTTCTTGTACGTTTCTCTACTAAGAACTGCTCACATTTTGGACAGTCTCTTCCAATAGGTTTATCCCAAGATGTAAATTCACAGTCTGGGTAACGTTCACAGCCGTAGAAGACACGATTCTTCTTCGTTTTTCGTTCGACGACTTCTCCCTTGCCGCAAGTCGGGCATGTGACGCCGATTTTTTTCAAAATAGCTTTTGTGTTGCGGCAGTCAGGGAAGTTGGAACAAGCATAAAATTTCCCGTAACGGCCCATTTTAATAACCATTGGGTGACCACATTTTTCACAGTCAAAGCCCGCGGGTTCATCTTTAATTTCAATTTCTTCCATTTCTTCTTCCGCTGTTTCAACTTTTTCGTTAAACGGTTTATAGAAATTATCGATAAGCTCTAACCAATCCTGTTCCCCAAGCTCAATCTCATCTAGCTGCTCTTCCATTTCAGCAGTAAATTTTGCATCGACAATTTGCGGGAAGTATTCTGAAATAAGCTCATTGACTATCTCGCCCAGCTCAGTGGGTTCAAAACGTCTATTTTTCATGGTGACATAATAACGGCGACGCAAAGTATTCAGAGTTGGCGCATAAGTGGATGGCCGGCCTACCCCATTTTCTTCCAAAGCCTTAACTAAAGTTGCTTCACTGTAGCGTGCAGGCGGTTGAGTAAAGTGCTGTTTAGGATCCAGTTTTTCTAAATCGACTTTCTCTCCTTCAGCCATATCCGGCAAGATATTGTCTTTTTCTTTGGTGCTTTCTTTGTATACTTTTTGGTAACCAGCGAAGACAAGCTGTGAACCATTGGCACGGAATAGAACACCGTTTTGCTCTAAATCTACGCGCATTGTATTATAGACGGCTGGTTTCATTTGACTGGCCATGAAACGGCTCCAAATTAATTGGTAGAGGCGATATTGGTCTTTTGACAGATACTTTTTAATCGATTCAGGTGTACGTTTCGCACTAGTTGGGCGAATCGCCTCATGGGCATCTTGTGCTCCTGCACTATTGGAAGTCGCACGTTGAGCGCCTACATATTCTCCGCCAAATTCATTTTCGATATAGTCAATCGCTTCATTGCGTGCGGTATTTGAAATTCGGGTTGAATCTGTACGCATATACGTAATTAAACCAACTGTCTGGTTTCTTTGAATCGAAACCCCTTCGTAAAGCTGTTGAGCAGTACTCATTGTTTTATTGGTTCTGAAATTCAAACGATTCGCTGCTTCTTGCTGCAAAGTACTGGTTGTAAAAGGTTTTTTCGGATTCCGGTTTCTCTTACTTTTTGTTACTTTCTTCACTTCGAATGGCTGTTTCTGATCGATCTTATCTAAAATCTCACTAACAGCTTCTTGGTTCGGTAAATCTTTCTTCTTATTATCGACGCCATAGAAAGAAGCTTCAAATTTCTTTTTATCTTTTTTGAAATTTGCTGCAATTGACCAGTATTCTTCCGGATTAAAATTGCGTATTTCCTTTTCACGGTCAATAATAATTTTTAAAGCAACCGATTGGACGCGTCCTGCACTTAGGCCACTTTTAACTTTTTGCCATAGAATAGGACTAATTTTGTAACCCACAATACGGTCCAAGACACGCCGGGCCTGCTGAGCATCGACTAAATCTTTGTTTAATTTACGTGGGGTTTTAAAAGCGTCTTTAACAGCTTCTTTCGTAATTTCATTAAAGACTACTCTGTTTTCAGCATCTTCTTCGAGTTTCAACGCATGCCCTAAGTGCCAAGCAATTGCTTCTCCTTCACGGTCCGGGTCGGCTGCCAGGTAAACTTTTTCCGCTTTTTTAGCGTACTTTCTCAAATCCTTTAATACAGGACCTTTTCCACGAATTGTAATATAATCTGGTTCATAATTATTTTCAAAATCTATACCCATACGGCTTTTAGGCAAATCACGCACGTGTCCTAAACTGGCCACGACTTTATAGTTTTTACCTAAATATTTCTCGATGGTTTTTCCTTTAGCTGGCGACTCCACAATCACTAAATACTTAAAAGCCAAGCTAAAACCCCTTTCTGTTCAAACATTTCTCTTTATTTTTATGAAAAAACTTATTGGTTAGTAAATCGTGACCTATCATAGTACATATGAATTCACTTTGTCAAATTTTTTTAAAAAAGTTTCTACTATATAAGATACCACTCAGCCAAGATGTCTTCTCCATTTTGCGTCAGAATTGCCCCGAGTTGAATGAGCCGATGATTGCCCGCTTGGGTATCGTCAAAAATGGAGCCTGGGACCGTAAAAACATCGCGTCCTTCGTCTAATGCATTATAAGCCGTAATCAAACTGCCGCTTCTTTTCTTGGATTCGATTACTAAAATCCCCCGGCTAATGCCGGCGATAATTCGATTCCTTTCGGGGAAATGGAATTTTAACGGCTTGGCCCCCATGGGGTATTCGCTTAACACCAAGTATTTTTCACTCAGCAAATCTTGAATGGGCTGATTCGCTTTTGGATAATATTGATCAAGACCAGAACCGATCACCCCTACCGTCTTTTCATTGTTTTGAATGGCAGCAATGTGCGCTTCTGTATCTATGCCTTTAGCTAAGCCAGAAATCACGCCTACTTGATGATTGGCAGCTTTAAAAAGCGTTCCAAGTAAATACTCAACGGTTTGTTTTCCATAGAGAGTAAATTCGCGCGAACCGACTACCCCAAGCCAAGTATGTTCTTCGATTAACTCTAAATGGCCTTTATAGAATAATACAATCGGCGGAGCATAAATCTTTTTTAAGTGTTCGGGATAGGCTGCTGATAAAACATGTACCCATTGGATGCCTGCCTCTTGATGGCGAAGCATGTCACTGCGAATATCTGCCTTCTCATAAAAAGAAACAAAAGAAGCTTTCTTTTCATGAGAAAGCTTCTTTATTGATTTAAATCCAGTGAAAGACTGTCTGTCTATTTCAGGAAAGTGCTCTTTTAGTAATTCAATGCTTAAATAGAATTTATCCACAGCCTGTAATTGGGAATAAAGACCGATGCCAAATAATAGCTCATCTAATTCGCTTATTTGTTCCATTTTTTCACTCTTTTCGTAATTATTTATCTTCTTATATATATAATTACCCAAAAAGTGTGAATGTCATTTTTTATTTTAAATATTTTTTTACTGGAGCGAAACTTTTCCGATGAATCGGAGTCGGCCCAAATTGTGCAAGAGCCTCTAAATGCATTTTTGTGCCATAGCCCACGTTATTTTTAAAACCATATTCTGGGTAGGACTGGTCAAAAGTGTTCATCAGATCATCTCGTATCACTTTAGCAACGATACTAGCTGCTGCGATGCTATTGCTGTTGGAATCCCCTTTAATAATTGCTCGCTGTTCGATAGGAAGATCAAGGGTTTCCGCATCGACTAGCAGCAAGTCGGGCTCGACATCGAGCTGTTGGACTGCACGATGCATGGCGCTTTTCGTTGCCTGCAAAATATTGATTTGATCAATCTCTGCCGCTTCAGCCGAACCAACCGCTACCGCAATTGCCTTTTCTTTGATTTCTTTAAATAGCTGCTTTCTTTTTAATTCTGACAGCTTCTTCGAATCATCCAGACCTATAATTGGCTGTTCTGGATTCAATATCACAGCCGCCGCGACCACAGGGCCAGCTAAAGGGCCTCTACCTACTTCATCAATACCGGCAATATAGTTAAAGCCGGCTTCTCGTGCCTTGTTTTCATACCGGGACATCTGCATGGCTTGTTCGATTAGCCGTTCTTTGGCTTCGTATTTTTTAACCCACTGTTTTAAAGCCGTTTGAACTCCTTTACGCTCATCGGATCCAAGTTCTTGAAGAAATGGATCCTCTTTAGATTCGATGGATTGCAAATGGTCCTTTATTTCTTTAATTGTTCGTTTCTTCATTTTTTTCATCCAATTCTGCTGGTTTTTCAAAAGACAAGTTTCCTAATTTGCCATCTCTTAGCTCATTTAAAAGCATTTCAGCGCCTCGGTCGTAGTCATCAAAATACCCTCTTTTTTCAGTAATAAGCAATAATAAATCAGGAGCGCTTAATTCCTGCTCCATTGTTTCATTAAAATTGTAACGCTTCGCCAAAGCGCCAGGGTATTCCTTTACCAAGTAATCGATTGCGTAAATTGCAATATCATCTTTATAATACAAAGTATGTTTAATTGCACCCGTCAAAGCCAACTTTTCTCCTGTACTTTGATCTTCAAATTTCGGCCATAAAATCCCTGGCATATCTAACAGCTCAAGCTGGTTTTTGTATTTAATCCACTGCTGCGCTTTTGTCACTCCCGGGCGGTCCCCAGTTCTTGTGACATTTTTTCCCGCAAAACGGTTAATCAATGTCGATTTCCCGACATTAGGAATACCAACTGTTACGGCTCGAATCGCTCGTTCTTTCAACCCCTTGTCTTCCCGTTTTGAAAAATTTTCTTTTAGTACATTTTTGGCTGCTTCAATGATCTCTTGGATCCCTTTAGAAGACTTTCCGTTAAAAGGAACAGCCTCGATGTTGTTCTCTTTGAAATAGCTTAGCCACTGGTTTGTTACTCGAGTGTCTGCTAAATCAGCTTTCATCAATATCAGGACATGCGGTTTGTTTTGAATAAGTTCCTTCACATCCGGGTTTCTGGACGCATTTGGAATACGCGCATCCACCAGTTCAAATACCACATCTACCAGGGGCAATTTTTCCTTTAACTCTCTTTTCGCTTTTGCCATATGTCCTGGATACCATTGTATAATTGCCATAATAACACCTACCTAATCATTAAATGACCGTGTCGGCCTCTATAGCCAACACGGTTATTTTTTATTTTATTCAACTAAACCAAAACGCTCTAAAGGCCAATACCTCAATGACGCTTTGCCGAGGATAGCCTCTTCCTCAATAAAACCAAAACTGCGGCTGTCCCGTGAATTCAGCCGATTATCCCCTAATACAAAATACTGGCCGGCGGGAACTTCTTCAACACCAAACAAAGTCAGCAGAGAATAATCGCCTGACGAATAAAAATCAGCTTCTTCTGCATTCTCTAAAAAAGGCTCTTCTACCGGATCGCCATCGATAAAAAGGACATCCCCTCGATATTCGACCGTATCGCCCGGCATTCCAATGACACGTTTAATATATTGAGTTTCTTCATCGTCAGGTGGCGGGAACACCACGATATCAAAACGCTCGATGTCAGAAAATTTGTTCAAGAGAACATAGTCACCATCTTGTAAAGTTGGTTCCATAGAATCTCCATCCACCATTACTGGTGCATAGAAAAACTGATAAACGACAAAGAATACAACTAGTAGTACGAGAACATATTTTATAATGGAAATGAGTTCCCGCAGGAAAGACGTTCGAACGTCTTCTTTATTTTTGGTTTTGTTTTGCCTATCACTTCGTGGCGGCAGACTTGAATCATGCTCACTCATTCTATCGTCTCCAATGTTATAATATTCGCTAGTCTATAATACCATATTCTGTCCAAAAATACCGTTTAATGAAATATTTTACTCTTGGAGTGCTTGAACAGCTGCATTATATTGCGTGTCATTCGCTTCAATTAAAGCACGTAAACTCTCAGTTAATGAACGAGCCGTATTCCCTGTAACTATTCCATCCACTGTCAAATCATTTTCTTCTTGGTACGATTTTACCGCCTCAACGACGGAGTCATCATAGAGGTCGTTTTCTGAAACCGAATAACCAAGTGCTTCTAACACACTTTTTAGATTGCTGATTTCAGGAGAGCTTTGTCCTTGCTCATAAGTCGCCGTAGGATTCACTATAAATAAATTAGCATATTCGGGAAGTTCCACTTCAACATCTGGTGTAATGCCTTCTTCATTGATCCATTCACCTTCTGCTGTCAGCCACTTGCCGCTTGTGAATTTCACTTCATCTGATTCGCCTAAACTCACGACACTCTGTACGGTCCCTTTTCCAAAAGTTGTCTGACCATATAAGGGGATGCCTACAGAATGCATCGCACCTGCTAAGATTTCAGAAGCACTGGCACTTCCCTGGTCAATCAGAAGAAGGGCTTCTCCTTCATATTTGTACTCGCCAAATTCATCCGAAGCAAGGTAGACGGTTGGCTCTTCATCTTCTCTATACTCAGTCATCATTAAAGGTTCACCATTGGGAACAAAAATATTAGCGAGCTGCAGAGCAGTTGTCAGTAAGCCTCCCGGATTGCCTCGCACATCAAAGATAATCTTCTCCACGCCTTGCTCTTCCAGCTCTTGAATGGCTGTCACTGTTTCTTCATAAGTCGGGAGATTGAAATTCACAATATTCACATGGCCGATTGTCGGATCATTTTCGTCAATTTCAAAATAAACCGTCTCAATAGGAATCGTCGCACGGGTAAGGACCACCGTCATCTGTTCTTCCCCGCGCTGGATAAGGAGTTCGACATCACTGCCTTCAGGACCACGAATCAAGGCCACCGCTTCATTCAGGGTCATGTCTGCAATAGAAGTGCCGTCGACTTCTACAATAAAGTCATTGGGCTGTAAACCAGCCGCTTCAGCCGGTGAGTTTGCAATGGGCGAAACGATCCGGACATATTCCCCATCCTTCATGACTTCAGCCCCAATTCCTTCAAAAGAACCCGACACATCCTCTTCGAAACTTGTACTCTCTACTTCATCTAAATATTCCGTGTACGGATCGTCAACAGCTCCAGCCATTCCTTCAAGAGCGCCTTCCACTAGAACTTCTGAATCAATTTCTTCATAGTAGCTTGTTTGCAAGATCGTATACAGCTTATTGATTACTGATAATTCATCAGTCAGTCCAAAGAGATATTGCGTATCTAAATCCGCCTCAGTGTCAACGGCTTCTTCTGTCGCCGGCTCTTCTTCTGATTTAGAAGCAAAGGATAACACGCCATACGTCCCGAGTATGCCTACAATGAAAGTGACAGCAAGAGAAGCCATAAACTGGTTTCTTGTAAGGCCGATAGTCTTTTTATGATCATTTTGTTCGTTCATACGCAAAATCTCCTTTAATCTGCAAATGGCTTACTGATGTTCTAAAGCTGTTTCCAACGCGATAATCATCATATCATCAAAAGTACGCTCACGTTCTTCAGCAGTTGTTTCTTCTCCTGTTAAAATGTGGTCGCTAATTGTTAAAATAGTTAAAGCTTTCTTCCCATATTTAGCAGCAATCGTATAAAGAGCAGCGGCTTCCATTTCTACCGCTAACACACCATGGTCCGCTAATTTTTGCTTGTCAAGTTCTTCGTTATAGAAACGATCCGAAGTGAAAATGTTACCGACACGAACATTAAAGTCTTGTTCCGTTCCTTTTTCATAAGCAGTCTTAAGCAAGCTGAAATCGGCTAACGGAGCGAAGTCCACTTGGTTATTGAATGCTTGACGGTTAATGCCAGAGTCTGTTGTGGCGCCTTGAGCTAATACTACATCACGGACCTGCACATCTTTTTGCAGGGCACCTGCTGAACCTACTCGCATTAATACTTCACAGCCGTAATCGTTAATCAGTTCTTCGACGTAAATGCTAATCGAAGGAACCCCCATACCTGTTCCTTGGACTGAAATAGGCACTCCTTTATATGTACCAGTGAATCCAAAGGCATTGCGGACCGTGTTATATTGAGTCACATCCTCTAAAAATGTTTCCGCGATATATTTCGCACGCAACGGATCTCCAGGCAGTAATACAATCTTTGCAATGTCGCCTTTCTCTGCTCCAATATGTGTACTCATCTTTCATTCTCCTCTTCTATTTTTTATTTTTCACTATAATTATCGATATATCTCTGCCATGCCTCATCAAAAATCGTCATGGAAGGTAAGTAATCGCCGTTCATTTCAAGATGTCGACTAACTTCATCATAATCCTCCGACTGTTTAGGAAAGATTCGATCATTGAACGCCTCATTTGCAAACAATGTAATCTCATCTTTTTTATACGGATCTCTTTCGGTCATTAAGTATTGGTAAAAACTCATCTCCATTATTCGACACCTCTTTTACAGTAATTAATCCTAACACGGTACTCAGTAATTGCAACACTTAACTGACTGAATGTTTTTCCGTCCATTGAGCGCGTTCTCGTTTCTCTTGCTTATAGCGTTCTTTATTTTTTTTATAGAAGTCTTGATGCTCTTCTTCCGCTCGCCAAAATTTCGGCGCTTCCTCTATGGTCACGACAATTGGATCTGTATAGCGTCCGCTTTTTTCTAATCGTTCTTTAGAGAGTTCTGCCATTCTTTTTTGATCTTCTGAATAATAATAAATGACGGGTCGGTAACTGTCTCCCCGGTCCATAAACTGGCCGCTAGCATCTGTGGGATCGGTCACTTGCCAGTATATTTCAACTAGTTCCTCAAATGGCATAATTTCAGGGTCAAATGTAATCTGAACCACTTCTGTATGCCCAGATGTTTGACTTTTTACTTCTTCATATGTTGGATTTTCAACGTGGCCTCCAGCATAGCCTGAAACCACTGATGCTATTCCAGGCTGAGTATCAAAGGGCTCAACCATACACCAGAAACAGCCGCCTGCAAACAGTGCTTTTTCCATTAACAAATTCCTCTCACTCATCTCTTCTTATTTCAGCTTAATTGTTCAAATGCTGTCTGCTCATCAATTCGCAGATTCATTTCAATCACATTATCCATTAAATCAATTGTAGTCATCTCAATATCGAAATTGTAAGCTTCTGTCAATTCATCTAAATGGATCACTACAATCTGTGCTTCGCTATCGAAAGCAATAAAATCGGGGAAGGCTACTTGGTTTCCGACCAAACGCATGACCATACTGACTGGTAACGAATAATCGGCTACTTCAACCGCTTCCGCGCGTAACTGAACATTTCCATTTTCCATTACGTAAGGATCTAAAAATAAGGCAAAGGGAATGTCATAGCCAAGAAATTCCAACGCCCCGCGGATTTCAAGTTGGTCGGTTAATGCGATGGAGTAGTTATCATAATCTCTGCCCGCTGCCTGAGAAAGATAGGCATTGATTAATTGTTCGGTATCTTCTTTATTTAGACGGGTTGAAAGTTCGAAGGTTTCTTCAGCCGGCTCAGCCAAACTTTGATTCGGTGCGCCGACTTCAACGGGCTGCAGGGCGCCAACAAACAGAAAAAACAAACCAGCAAGAACGGAAGCAAGCGCGATAAACGCCCATTTCCATCCATTGAATCTCACGTTCTTTGCATGCCGGTCTTTTCTTTTTTTAGAATTTCTCATTTACTAAAACTCCAATACGTTATTCTTCAGCTTTTCCATCAAATGGTTTGGCTGGTTTTTTTCTTTCATAGAGAAAGAATTGATGAGGATAAATGTTCTTCTCATCAACCACACCATCTTTCGAATCAACCACCCGGAAATACTTATAGTCTATTTCAGGCATATAGGTATCGCCTTCAAATTCTTCTTCTACAACTGTCCGGTACAGTAAATCGACCTCATCCATAAAAAGTTCAAACAATGTCGTTCCGCCGATGATATGGATCGGCTTTTCAATATTTTTTACATAGTTTAAGATTTCTTCTTTTGAATGAAGAACGATGGCGCCCGGTGCTTCATAATTTTCATTAGAAGTTAAAACAATATTGATGCGGTTTTTCAAAGGACGATTGGGAATGCTCTCATACGTTTTTCTTCCCATCACAACGACATCACCCATTGTGACATTGACAAAATGCTTCATTTCATTTGGCAAATTCCATGGGAGGACCCCTTCTCTTCCGATTAACCGGTTTTTATCTTCTGCCCATACAAATGTAAAATACGGTTTATCTAACAAGTGGGAGTGCTTATTTTCTATATTCTTCTCTTCCATAATTTCCTAGCTCCTTATTTATAATAATATAGCCTAAACAGCAATTGGTGCGCGGATGCCTTTATGCGGTTTGTAGTCAACAATTTCTATATCTTCTACATCGAAATCGAAGACACTTTGTTTTTCTTTATTTAATTTTAATTGCGGCAGCTCTTTCGTGTCGCGCGATAATTGAAGGTTAATTTGCTCCATATGATTTGAATACAGGTGAGCATCTCCCAGTGTATGGACAAATTCTCCCACTTCGAGTCCTGTCTCATGTGCAATTAAGTGAGTTAATAAAGCGTAACTTGCGATATTAAAAGGGACACCTAAAAACACATCTGCACTGCGCTGATACAGCTGGCAGCTCAATTTTCCATCCGCAACATAAAACTGGAACAGCGTATGGCATGGCGGCAAAGCCATATCTTCAATTTCATCCGGATTCCAGGCAGACACAATATGCCTTCTAGAGTTCGGATTATTTTTGATCGATTCGATGACATTTTGAATCTGGTCGATTGTTCCGCCATCCGCTGAAGGCCAAGAACGCCACTGAGCGCCATAAACATTTCCGAGACTGCCATAGGTTTCAGCAAAAGAATCATCTTCGAGTATTCTATCTGTAAATTTTTTCATTTCTTCTTTATAGACTTGATTAAACGCTTCGTCTTCCTGGGCTCGCAGACCAAAATCAGTCATATCTGGCCCTGTATAATCTTCGCTCTGGACATAACGTTCGAACGCCCATTCATCCCAGATATGATTATTGTGCTCGAGTAAAAACCGGATATTCGTATCGCCTTTTAAAAACCACAGCAGCTCTGATTTGATTAAGCCAAATGCCACTCGTTTAGTTGTAAGCAGCGGAAAACCTTTCTGCAGATCAAAGCGCATCTGGTGGCCGAAAATAGATTTCGTCCCTACTCCCGTGCGGTCTCCTTTATTTACCCCTTCATCTAAAATCTTCTGTGCTAAATCCAGATATTGCTTCATGCTCATCCATCCTTTGTCTTTAAATATATTGGGCTAAATATTCCCAACGTTCGTATTTTTCATCTAATTTTTCTTGGAGTGCAGATTTTTCTTTATACAATTGGTCAATTTTTCCAAAATCACTGCCTGCCTCAACAATACCGGCATCTAACTCTTCAATTTGTGTTTCCAGTGCCATGATTTCATCTTCAATTGTCGCCCATTCTTTTTCTTCCATGTAGGACAACTTTGTTTTCTCTTTTGGTTTGTTCCGTGAAGGTTGTTCTTTCAGCTGGTCTTCTTGCTGTTCTTTTCTCTCTTCTATCTGTACCTGTTTCTCTTTTTCTTGTGCTTCGCTAAAATATTCTTCAGCCGTTCCAAAAAATTCGTGGATATTTCCGTCCCCTTCAAAAACGAGTAACTTATCTGTTATTTTATCTAAAAAGTAACGGTCATGAGAGACGGTTAATACAGCGCCTGGAAATTCTTCGATATAGTCTTCCAGAATATTCAATGTATCAATATCCAAATTGTTTGTCGGCTCGTCCAAAAGCAAAACATTCGGTCTTTCCATTAATAATCGGACAAGGTAAAGCCGGCGCTTTTCACCGCCAGAAAGCGAGCGGATCAAGGCCCCATGCTGAGAAGTTGGAAACATAAATTGCTCAAGCAGCTGAGAAATATTTAAAGAAGTCCCATCAACTCGGTGCACTTCTTCAGCAACTTCCTGCAAATAATTGATGATCCGTTTATCACCAGGAACGTCAATGTTATCTTGCTGGAAATAACCGATTCTTACGGTCTCCCCTACACGGAGGATGCCAGAATCAAGCGAGTTTTTCCCTGCTAAAATATTTAAGAAAGTGGATTTGCCGGCACCGTTTACTCCAGCAATCCCAATCCGATCATGCGTTTGAATAATATACGTAAAGTCGTCTAAAATAACATTGTTTTCAATTTGATAACTTGCCTCTTCAAACTCAAAGACCTGTTTTCCTAACCGTGAGGAAGCTAAATCCATCTCTAAATTGAAGCCGTGAGTTGTCTGGCTGACTTGACCCTTTAATTTTTCAAAACGCTCAATACGGGCCTTTTGCTTCGTTCCGCGGGCTCTCACACCTTCACGCATCCATGCCAGCTCTTGTTTATACAGCTGATTCGCCTTATGGTCAGAAGCAGCCTGTAATTCTTCCCGTCTTGCTTTTTCTTCTACGTAAGCTTGATAATTCCCGGTATATTCTTCCAGTTGTCCATTCGCTAATTCCACAATGCGATCCACAATGCGGTCGAGGAAATAACGGTCATGCGTAACAACAAGGAGGGCTCCTTTATAACTCTTCAAATAGTTTTCCAGCCAGGTAATCATTTCAAAATCTAGATGGTTTGTCGGCTCATCCAAAATCAAAAGGTCAGGTGTTTGAATCAGAACCTGGGCTAATGCGACTCTTTTCCTTTGGCCCCCGGACATTTCACCTACTTTTTTACCCATATCTGTAATGCCTAAAACGGTCAAGATTCTTTTCGCACTTGAATCTGCATTCCAGGCATTCTGTGTATCCATCTCAGCTTGCGCGCGCGTAAACTGCTTTTGAATCCCTTCGTTTTCAGGATCATCAGTCAGTTCCACCATTTTTTGCTCGTAATTGCGGACTGCGCGCATAACCGGGGTATCTCCAGCAAACACAGTCTCTAAAACATTTTTATCAAGGTCTAAATCAGGTTCTTGACTCAGATACCCTACTTCATAATCGCCCGGCTTACTTAAAACCCCAGCATCAGGTTCTAAACTGCCTGCAATGACTTTCAAAAAGGTTGATTTTCCGTTTCCGTTTCGTCCAATCAAACCAACTTTTTGTTCGTTAAGAATTGAAAAATCAATATTTTCGAATAAAATTTTAGTGCCCGTTCTGAGAGAGAGTTTCTCTATTTTTAATTCTTTCAAGACTGTCATTCCTTCCGTTCTAAATGACAACATATTTTAATGATATCTTGTATATTTTAACATATTGAAGAAGCTTTTACATTATTTCGCTAGAGTTTCTCTCATCCGAATAAAAGTAACGCTAGAAATTGACTTAGTTTGCGAGTTTCCATTATACTTTAGTTGTAACGAGAAGACATATGGATTGGATTTGGGGGATTGCTATGACACAAAGAGGCATAGTTAAATGGTTCAGTAACGTAAAGGGTTATGGATTCATCGAGTATGGGGATGAAGAAGATATTTTTGTTCATTTTACCGGAATCGAGATGGATGGTTACCGAACCTTGAAAGAAGGACAATCTGTACAATTCGACGCTGTTGAAGGAGCTCGTGGTCTACAAGCAACTAATGTCATCCTTTTAGGCGAAGACGAAAATGAAGGGTTCAATCATTCAGAAGAAAGTGAATAAAGACGAAAACGGCTAGAGATTTTATCTAGCCGTTTAATCTGTTCTATCAAAGAAGAGACAAGGTATGTCGGGATAATGATTTACAATATGATTCAGCAATTTTTCTCGATTTTTCTGTTGCAAATAAAAGGATACAGTCTGCTTATCTTTTGTCTGTATCTCAACGAGCAGGCTATCTTTGTAAAAAATCATCTGTTTGATCTGATTGATATCAACAGAGGCTCTATGTACAAACTTCATATACTGGACCGTGACTTGATCTTTCTCTATTTGAATATAGCTGGAAGCTTTCAAATAAATTAAACCGCCGCCTAATATGGTGCATATCACGCTGCCCCAATTAAATACAAGCAGATTAGAAGCAAAGAGAAATGCCAGGCCAAACAATATAAAAATCAGGCAAAGCAAAATAACTTCCATCGCAAAATCGAACCGTATTCTTAGTTTTAAGGATGTCTTCTTCGTGTTTCTCATTCAATCATTCTCTCTAATAAGTAGGTGATTACAAGTGATCAGACTTTATACAGATGCAGCTGTCAATGGCAACCCGGGAGATGCTGGGATTGGGATTCTTGTCTTAACTGAAGAAGACCAGATCCAATTGCCGCTTCCCCTGCCTGGCAAGTGGAACAACCACCATGCGGAATTCAAAGCGCTCTATGAAGGGGTCAAGTGGCTAGTTGAAAATAATTATACAAATGAACTAACCTTCTGTTACACAGATAGTCAAATTGTAGCACAATCTGTTGAAAAGGAATATGTAAAAGATACCACTTCCAATAAATACTTGCGGCAGATTCTTGCTTTGATGGAGCATTTCCCCTTTATCAGTGTTTCTTGGATTCCAGAGTCCGACAATCGCGGTGCGGATAACTTAGCCAAACAAGCTCTTCAGAAAACGCACTAGCTCTTATCTAGATATGTATGGCTGTATTATATAAAGGAAGTTCGAATAAGTTATGAATTTTCAGACAAAAATAAACGAATTGTGAAGACAAAGGAGATCGTATGGAGATAGATTTAGTGGATAAGCAAATGAAAAATTGGTTAATGGATTTGGGCTCTTACATTCAGGAGCATACGGAGTATTCAATCGATGAAAAGGAAGATTTCCGTGATTTAGTCAGCGAAGTGGATGTCGCAGTGGAGCAAAAACTAATGGCTCATATTCACACGCTGCCCGGAGAACAGACAATTTTAGGAGAAGAAAGCGACAATTCTGGCGTAGACACTCTGGCTGAGCATTTATGGGTGATTGATCCGATCGATGGGACCTCAAATTTTATCAAGCAAAGAGAGGATTACGGCATCCTAGTCGCCTATTTCCAAAAAGGCAAGCCTCTTTTAAGTTACATATACGAAGTCGAATCCGACACTCTTATTTCAGCTAAAAAAGGCGCAGGTGTGTTGTTAAACGGAAAGCCCGTAAGCAGACCGGAGAACCTCCACCTAAACGAAGCGCTTATTTCAATTAACCCCCGAAAGATGAACGGGACTGAGCTCTTAACCTTTGTGGCCGAAAACGGCTTTGATTTGCGCTTTTTAGGCAGCTCTGTCTCTGATGCAACGCGTGTCATTACAGGCAAATACGGCGCATTCATCAGCCCAGAGTCGATGCCGTGGGATCGAGCGCCTTATCTCCTCATTGCAGATGAATTAGGCCTTCATATGTCTCAATTTAATGGCGACGACTCAACAGTCAATGGCGACGAAAATTTCTTTTTAGGCACCAAAGCCATCTTTAATGCTATCTTTCAAGAAAAATAAAGCATAAGAAATGTCCTTGAAGGTTAATTGGGAGTAATTAGCCTCAAGGACATTTCTTAATAATTATTCTACTCTGTAGATTCATTTTAATGGAAACGTTTTCTTTTATCAAGGGTATTACTTTGTCGTACGGAAGTCCGTTTTCTGGCTGTTTGTCCAAGTACGTTTCCAGGACCCGATTAAAATCAGTGGTCTGGAAAGCCTCATAACTCCACTTGGTTAACTCTTTTTCAAGAGAAGAAGCAATTACCTCGTCGTCCTCTACAATCATAATTGAAACCATTTAGCATCTTCCTCGCTCTTTTAGTGATCTTTTAAAGCAATCTGAGTATATCCTGTTTAAAAATCACACAAAAATCTATTGATACAGAACCCATCAGCAAGTACCGGAAAGTTTAAATAAAAAAGCTCCAAAACTGCCAAGCAGTTTTAGAGCTGAATCTGACTCTTTTTATTTTTGACGGTCGCCCCAGTATTGGAAGTAGTCGGTCCGGATTGTCCCGTTGTATAATTTTCTTTTCTTTGTGGCGCGTTCACCGTAGTATTTTTCAAAATCTAAATCACTTGTAATAATATATTTACTCCACGTTTTTAACGGTCGAAAGGCTTCGCCCATTTCACGATAAAGCTTGTGAACGGCTTCCTCTTCCCCTAATCGATCTCCGTATGGAGGGTTTGAAACGATAATTCCAAAGTCCTTATCTGTCTTGAAATCAGCTACTGCCAGCTGCTTGAATTCGATATTGTGAGAAACTCCTGCGGCCAATGCATTACGCTCAGCGATTTTGATCATATTTTCGTCAATGTCAAAACCTAAGATGTCCAATTCTGCATCATAATCCATCTGATCATCGGCTTCCGCACGGACTGCTTCCCACATCTCCTCATCCATCCAATCCCATTCTTCACATAGGAAGGAACGATTGAAACCTGGTGCAATATTTTGTCCAATCAGTGCGGCTTCAATCGCAATAGTTCCTGAACCGGTCGTTGGGTCTACAAATGGACGGTCTTTATGCCAAGTCGTTAAAGCAATAAGCGCAGCTGCTAAATTCTCCTTAAGCGGTGCGCCGCCTTTTTCAGTACGGTAGCCTCGCTTAAATAAACTGTCACCAGTCGTATCGAGTGTAATCAATGCTTTATCTTTACGTAAGGCTATTTCGATTGGGTATTCTGCCCCTGTTTCTGGCAACATCCCGCGTCGGTGGTAGGTTTCTTTAATGCTTTCAGCCACAGCTTTATTTACGATACTTTGGACAGCTGGTACACTATGCAAAGTAGATTTAATGGATTTCCCTGCAATGGGGAACTTTCCATCCATCGGAATATATTGGTCCCAAGGCAA